>NZ_WBKM01000353.1 GCF_015714725.1 Nostoc sp. WHI | reverse complement strand
GCATGGCTGGGGTCAACTCCCAATAGCAATAAATCAGTAGCATAGGTGTGGCGAAAGGAGTGAGGATGTAAATCCTCAATGTGAGCTATTTCACCGATTTTTTCCACAGCGAAGTAAATACCGTGATAACTCAAGCGTTCGCCCTTGTATGAAGCATGGTGTGAAATCATCAATGGGCTAAGGCTGTTTAACACCTCACTCCTTTCTTCTCGCGTAAGCAAATACTCTGCTAAAACTTCCCGACTCTCTTTTCGCAGTGGAACTAAGCGCGGTTCATTCGTTTTGGTGTCTGGTAAAAACAGCAGTTTGCCATCAAATGATCCAACATTTAGCTGTACAACTTCCCCAGCCCGGAGTCCATGACTGAGAATGTGAAGAAGTGCTGTATCGCGTTGTTTTGTTTCTCCCAACAATTCCAACGCTGACCAAACCCGTTCCATCTGTTCTGGGGTTAAACTCTGGGCTGGTGGTAGAGGTACTTTTTCCAGTTTAATCCCCAGTGTGGGATTAGTAGCAATTATGTCAGGATACGTGTAGCACATCCATTTAAAAAAGCTTTTGAGTGCCGCTACCCCCGCATTTATACTGCTTTTGGAAAGCGGTTTACCTGCATCAGTCCGTATTTCATCTCTTAGGTATTCTTTATATAGCGCAAGGTGACGTGGACGCAGTTCATGATAATGTAGTTCACTCCAAGCCAAAAACCTTTTGAGTTCGCGTTCGTAGAGTTTGCGGCTGTTGGGTGCAAGATTGGTGCTGCGTAAAAACTCCAGTACTTTTATCCACCGTATGTCTGTGGGTGCAGCTATTTTTCCTGCCCTGCTTCTAGATTCTCCCTGTAGGGTTGATGGTGCTTGATCCTGTATGTGGATCAACTTAATTGGCGGTAGGTTGTCAAACTGAGGATTATTTACCATCTTGATCGCGATCGCCTAGAAGCAGTGTGGAACTAACACCCAAAATTGTATGTGACTTTAGGGAAAATCTGGCTACCGTGTCACTAGAATGCTTCTCAATCTTGGTACTGAAGTGAATTGTTAAAAATGTTTACAAATCTTGGATAAGTGAACTAACTCTCCGTAAAAAGTCGCCATATAAGGACAGTTGCTTCCAAATAAGGCGTTGCATAAAAGAGCAGATGAATTGAGGTTATCTACTATGCAATGTCCACACTGTGGGTCTACGTAAATTCCGAAAAATAGAACGCCAAATTTCTTTGTGTACCATAGAGGGCGCTAGGAGAGGGAATAAAAGCAACAGGAGAAGCAGAAGAGAAATGTGGCTTATGATGCTCGAATGCAGATTATGTATGGGATTCATGCTCCGTGTACACGCCCCAAGCCCGGGCTTAAAATTCCCGATACATAGAAAATTTACTTTGAATGAACTGCTGCGGTTCCTACCCCTAAAAGCAAAATTCCTGCACCAGTTAATAAGATAAAACTAGGTATCTCTCCAAAAAATATGTAAGCGAATATACTTGGAAAAAACTGGTTCAAACATTACAGCTAATGTCACGATAATTGGTGAAATCCAGCGCAGTGACCAATTCAAGCTGGTTTGACCAATAACTTGTGAGAATACAGCCATCAAAAAAATATAAAGATAAACAATTGTAGGATAACCCGTGTAACCACTACCGAAAAAATAGGGTAAAGGAAGTAAAACTAGTCCTGCGGAGCTGTAAGCAATTACTGCATAGATACCAGTACTCAAACCCTTATTTTGTGCTTCTTTACCTGCTAAAAAATAAAGACTGTACACCCATGAGCCAATCAAAGCAAGAAAATTTCCTAAAAGTGGATTATCAGCAATAATACTTTCTGTAATAGCTCCATCATATGCAATTATTAATGCACCTAAAAGGGCTAAAAAGATCCCTAATAATGTCTGACGCATTGGCTTTTGCTTAAACAATATCCAATAAAGCAATGTAACCCATATAGGGTTAGTAGTAACTATAGTAACGGAGGCTGCTATGGATGTATAAGAAAGAGATAAAAACCAAGCTACATAGTGAATTGCCAAACATATACCAGCTATAACAGAATAAACAAAAGCACCTGGTTGAGCTTTTACTTGAGATAAACCTTTCCATAATGGAAATATTAATAATGAAGAAACTATTAATCGAGAAGCTGATAAAAAAAGACTAAATCCAATTCCATTCAATCCTGTTTTTTGAGATGATAATCTCACAAAAACAGCAGCCATAGATATTCCGAAAACTCCTATAAGGAGAGCAAATGCAATTTGCCAGATTGAAGGCTTTATCAATGAAGTTCTCATTTATTAAAATCCTAACTCTTAAATTAAATAAATTTTATATTTTTGCTATTAACCCAAGTTGCGGTTTATTAAAATAAAATTTACTACTGAATGCGAATATGCACTTAAAAGTGTGCGTAGCCCAACCATCACTTTTAAGTACATACTCTTATTCAGTGATGCCACTTTTTGAATGCTGTACTAAATAGATACCTAGTGCAACTCCTGTTGCACCGAAGAAGTCTAAAATTCGGAGTGGCTCACCTAACAAAAAAGCGCTTAAAAAGAGACCAATTACCGGAGTCAGGAAGAAAAAAGCACTAGCTTTACTTGCATCACCACTACGAAGAAGAAAAAGCCATATCATCATTCCACCGCAGGAAACCCCAAAAGACAAGTATGCAACTGCTCCTAAAAGATTCAGGTCGTAGCGAATTGAAGCAATAGGTTCCCAAATAAGGATTAAAGGCAAAAGTGCTATGCTAGCAATAAGTAGCTGAGTACCATTGATCACCGTCAAATTATAATGAAGCGTCCAGCGTTTGAATAATATTGTTCCTGTTACCAAGAAAGCGTTGGCTAGCAGTAATAGGGCCATTGAAATAGGGTCGTTATCAATTCCTTGGCGGGAATACATGGTTATGAATACACTGACGAAGGCTAAAATAAGTCCAATCCCCTTCATTGAGGTCAATTTTTCCTTAAGAAAAATAGGAGCTAACAACGCTAAGATTATTGGATTAGTACTAGCAAGAATCGCACCCATCCCAGATGATAAGTGGCGCAGTGCTATTGCTGTAAGACCGATATAGGCAAAGTTATTTAGAAGTCCGAGAACTATGAGCCGTGACCATTCTTGTTTAGAGTTAGGTAACTGATACCCACATATTTTGGCGAAAAGCATGAGAGTACAGCCAGCCAGCAGGAATCGAAAGAACATTAAAGATAATGGAGGGCTACTGCGGAGTCCAAACTTGACTGCTATGAACGTTGCAGCCCAGATGAAACAAAACAACAATGCCAGCAGTGTATATAAGGCAGTAGAAATAGTCTTACGGGACTTTTTTGTACTATGTATATTCATTTTTTTCAGAGATGAGTATGAAACTTGACTGATCTAAAGAAGTAAATAGAAGTCAGTAAAACTAGGTGGTACAGAGGGTGAAGCGGCAAGAGAGGTTGAAGCTACTACATAACAGTTGTAACGTTGTAACCGTTTACGGGGGTAACGAGGGAATAAGGGTTACAGGCAAATTAGTGAGATGATTTAGCCTGTTTTCTTCCAACTCAAAGTCTTGATAGTGGCTCAAACCCTATTAACTTCTTACCCCCATGAACGGTTAAACTACATCTTCAAATAAAAAATTATCTGGCATAGATATCACTGAATTACAGTTTAGGCTAGCAATAAACTCTAAACGTGGATTCTTAGCAGTAGGAGGTGCATTTTCAAGACTGTTATACGTAATAAGAATGTTGGTTCTATCTTTAGCCGACATATTATTTGTAGAACCATGAAAAACATTGGAATCAAAAAACAAAACAGATCCGGCTGCGCCTTTAGCTGCGAAAATTTCATATTTATTGAGTAATCTCTCAAAGAAGCTTTTATCAACTTCATATTTTAAATCTGCCGAGAATGTTGCTGTCCATAAGGGATTATTTAAATATTTTTTACGAACATTCAAATCTACCATTCCTTCTTTATGTGATCCAGGAATAAATAGTAGCGGCCCATTAAAGTCATTTGCCTCTTGTAAGAAAATTGCAACGCTCAATGCCTGTGATCTTGGCATTCCATCTTCTTTATGCCAATATAAAAAGTCTTGATGCCAGTCCCATTTATCTCCCTCTAATGCTGCCTTAACGTTAATCTTATACTGATATACATATACCTCACTTCCTAAAAGTTGCATACTTGGTTTGACAAGCTTCGATAGCTGTAAAAGACGCTGAAATACCTTATTTGTAGTATTGGGAGCAAGAATACTACGAACAGCGCCATTATTTTCTAAGATTCTTCGTGGTGTATCTTCAGACAGTAAACTAGGAATTTGAGTTATAATATAGTCAATTTCCGTTTTTGAAAAATAGTTTTCTAAAAACAAAAAACCATTTTCATTGTAACTATTAACTTGCTCTTTTGTAAACTGCATAGAAACAATCTCGCGTACTTTAAAACAACAATAAATTAAGAAACTATCGAATGTTATAGGAGTTCTGATCTTACTAGTAATCAGCCCCTATCCTGTTAATTAAGACTTGGAATACCGATAGCAAGGCTACCTTTATGTAAGCATTGATAAGGATAAAAATAGAATAAGTTTACCGATAAATTAGCCTATTTTTATCCATGAAGACAAAGGAATTAATAATCCCTTAAGCTCTATCAAATTGATACCCAACTGAGCAAGTAGACTATATTTTTAATTTAAATGCTTTTTTATGAATAAGCAATATTTCTATTAATTATTTGAGAATTTAAATGGAGACTTTTTTCCTAATTTATTAAGTCTAAAATTCTAAAAATTTACAAGATTTTAATTAGATGATGCTTTGAAAGTCCCTTTTGCTCTCATATGTAGCATAATAAAATATCTCACTATAGCAATCCTAAATGAGTCGTGAAAAATATAAATAAGGAAACGAACCGCCAAGAACGCCAAGGACACAAAGGGAAGAAAGAAGAAAGAGATATAGAATTTTCACAAATGATTTAGGACTGCTATATATAGTTAAAACCTTCTTTTTTGTTGGAGTTTATCCCAGTTAAGATGGCAAAACTATACATTCTGAGAGTTTCAACACATACTCTGAGAGAAAACTATATTTAGCTATTTTAAATTATTATTTTAGAAATAAATACTAAATTTATTTCTCATTTATTGTTTATGCTGTTAGCAGAACTTTCTATAGTATTAGGTTTTGGACAAGTAGAAAGCCCCATTCGTTTTAGTAACTGGTTGACATAGCGATCGCTTACCTCGATACCCAATTCTTTTGCTAAATGCTTACTTAACCATTTTCCTGTCCACCGTTTAAAGGCATAGCCGTAGTCACGGGGAGTGTGATTCATCAATTCTTGTAGCCTATTAAGATATTGCTCATTTATTGTTTTGGGTCTACCGATAGGAGGTTCATTCCAGAGATGTGCTTTCCCAGCACGTGCCATAGCTATCCAATAACGTGCTGTGTCTTGAGAACATTCTAGTGTCTGGCAAATTTGTGCTTGAGATTGTCCTGCATCTACCATGAGCATAATTTCAATCCGACAACGGTACTCTGGACGTAAATCCGGTGTGAGACATCTGAGTAAAAATTGGCGCTGAAAAGGTGTTAATATCATTTCCTGTTTAACTGACGTGCAATTGAGAGAAACAAATAGATTGTTTGCTTGCGGCATAGTTGCATTAATTGCTTTTAAGTAAGTGGAACGGCGTAAATATTTGTAGTTGAGATAAGGCAGGAGGCAGTGTTTCGACTACGCTCAACAACCGAGCAGGAGGGAAGAAGGTTTTAGCCTCGTTTATCTTTATTAACAGGTTATGTTTTTTCTACCGACTTACTTAATAGCGATGAATTAGTATTGGTAGGGAATTTTTTACTGCCTCTGTTTTTATGTATCTCCAGGTACTCGGGAGGGTATGCAAAAATTCTGGTTTGCCCAATCTCGTCTCATCTGCCAAGGTACACAAAGTTACCTTACAGTTTTAAGATCCTAAGTTTTTGTCCTCAATGAGTTTTTGCCATACAAGCTAAAACTGCATAAGATCAGTGAGTCTAGAGTTAAGACTGAATGCCAGGCAATACTGCTGTTGATGGTTTAGTTCAAATACTTATGGGTGTGGCATCACGATATTGGCAACTAGTGAAAATTGATGGGGCGGGACGGCGACAGGTTCAGGAAATTAGTCCAGCTAAAGCATTTTTTGTAGATGTGTTCCCAGCGATCGCCTTTGGTGGGGGGAACGCGATATCTACGACGGGCTACGCCTACGCAGATAATACAGATCGTCATCATATCCCAGATGCAGAAATTCAACTCCAACTGCTGCAACTATCGCGGGATGCGCCTGCTGATAGATGCTTGTTAGCACAACGTTGTCTATTGTGTTTTATATCTTGGCAAATTGAGCAAGTTTGCTCACAATTGGCAGCCAACTTTGGGAGTGTTCACGGTTTCAGTTGTGCTGATTTGCTGCCTTACGTCCTAGATGATGATGGCAGGCTACAACCGAATAGTACTTATCAATCTCTTTCTCAAAAGATTTTGCAGAGTTTTAACCCACAACAAAGCAGTCTCACAACCTGGACAACTACCAGAGTCAAACACGATGCTGCACTCAATCAATTTTTGCTGGAGTGCGGAGTTTACATGGTGAGTGACTGGGCAATTCTCAATGATACTCGACCTCAACAGCTAGAGCGTATTTTCAGAGAATTTTACGCCTTAACACCTCCAGAAATTCAACAAGCGCAACAGCTTTTAGAAAGCTACCATGCTGTTTATCGGACAGCACGTCTGCAACAGCGATCGCTCTCGATTGGGGGAAAATGTACTACACCGACAACTCAACAACTACAACAAATCGCCACTCTCCTCCAAAATCAAACTAGTCAAACTCTCAAGAGTGAGACTGTGATGATACAACTGCAAAAACTCGCAACTCAACTAAGAGAATACCGGATTCATGTCCGGGGTGGGTCTTTACCGACAAAATCTCTAGATACTATTACTGGTGATGAGTATACTGACACTACCAAAGCGTTAGATAATGAAGATGAACAAACAGAGTTTTTGCAATTATATCGCCCCCAATTTCTGGCTTGTTTAGAACAAGCATTGGCTATAGTGACTCAATCACGGGTAAATAGATTACAACGGAAAAAGGGTGAAAAAGCCAAAAAGTTTTTGCAAGCACTCAAGTTATTTCACTGTCAAAATTTACGCATGACAGAAATTGCTGACAGTATGGGATTACGTGCCCAAGATGCAGTAACTCGTTTGCTAAAACTAAAAGAATTTCGTGCTGATGTTAGACAACAGCTTTTATTATTGTTATGCGATCGCGTTTTGGATTTAGCAAAAAACTATTCTCACCCAGACAGGCTGATAACTCTAGAACAGCAAATTAAACTTGCTCTTGACGAACAAATTACTCAGGTTATAAAAGAAGCAGGAAATCAATCTCAAACAGCAAAAATCAACACAATAGAAAATGGTCTGTTTCGTGAAAGACTCTGCCGTTATCTCGATTCGCTTAATGAGGAAATATGACTAATTTATCCAAAACTACTCCGCAGATGCGGCTAGATTTTGAATCTTTACCAACAGCCGCCATTACTTTCTCTGCCGATCAAATTACTCAAGCAGTAGAAGTCAGTATTAAAATTAAAAATTCGTCTCAGCAGTGGCAAACTTATATTCATGCTTTGGCGTTATGCGCTTTTGAAGAATGGTTAGCAGAACGGGCAAATACTCTGACAATTAACCGGGAAAGATGTACAACTTTCCAGCCAGCACTTGCGAAGGCGATCGCGGCTGTGGCAAATTTACAGGTAGGTAAATTTAAAGTTTGTTTAATTACCACTGGTAGCCTAACTGATGATCAAATTTATTTACCACAAGCAGTTGTAGATTTACCAGAATATACTCCTCATTTTTATGTGTGGGTGGAAGTTTTAGAAGAAGAAGATGCAGCATTTATTTCGGGGTTTTTATCTTATCAGCAGTTAAGAGAACACCAGACAAAAGTTAATTTACAATCAGAAGCAGATTGGAATTATCAAATACCTCTGAGTTGGTTTGAGAATAATCCAGACCGCTTATTGTTATACTTGCGTTGTCTAGAACCAGAGACAATTGCTTTACCACCTAAAAGCGAAAATACCCAGATTTTATCGACAATCCAAAATGAATTACTAACATTATTACCCCAATTGCGATCGCCTGGAAGAGAACTATGGCAAGTGTTGACTTGGGAACAGGGAAAGGTAGTGTTGAATCATCCAGAGTTGCTGAATTGGATTGATAATTTACAGCAGCAAACACACACGTCTTCAGTTAGTGACAACTTAAAAGATTTACTGAAATTGTTGACAGAGCCAGCGCTGAATGTGGGACGTTGGTTGTGGGATGAATTAGATGAATTAGCAGAGGAGTTTTCTTGGCGACTATTGCCGAGTTTAACACCGACGGCGGCGATGCGAAGTCCTACAGAAGAGTTTCCAGCCATTATTAACCAACTTCAGCAGCGAGGTTTGGAAATTCCGGCTGTGGCGCGGGGTGCGTATCAAGATTTTTTATTAACAGCAATTCCACTGCGATTATATGCTGTGACTTGGCATTTGTTAACGGAATCAGAACCGAATTTATGGACATTATTGTTAGTTCTTGGCACAGCTTCTCACACAGGTTTACCGGCTCATTTAAAACTGCGGGTGAGTGACCAAACTGGGATTTTAGTGGAACGGGGTATAAATCCACAACAGGGTGATTCTTATTTATTTACGCGTGTGGTGGGGAATTGGGATGAGAAGTTTTTGGTGAGTGTAAGTTTAACAGATGGTGTTGAGGTTAACTTACCTCCATTTACATTTTCTCACAGGCGATCGGTTTAGTTTCTCCGGTTACATTTTTGGTAACAAATATCTCGTGTATAAGTAGTTAATCTATACAGTTAGTTACGATAAATTTTGGTCAAGCCCCCAACGCACCGCTATACAAAACGGTGCGTTAGGCTAACGCCATAACACACCCTAACTTTTGATTTAAAATCAACTCTTAATTTTCTCATGATGGCTGTTCAGCAAATCTTGCTAAAAATTCTTCACGAGATAATTGTATTAGCAAAGGAGTGAATTGTTCCGGTGGCAATGACAATAAAGGCTCAATAATTGCAGATAATTGCTTATCTAATTCACCAAAACGAGCTTTGAGTAAATTTTCTATAACTACACGCTGTCCTTGCTGAACTCCTTGCTCTGTTGCTTCTGCTAACTTTTGGGTATAAAGAGGTGATAATCGCATAATTAACTCCCTATCTTCAGGATCTAAATTCTGACTGACTTCTAAGGTGATTTTCAAGCTCTACAATAACTCTAGCGCTCTAGCGCGTAAAGGTTCATCTTCTGAAAGCGCTTCTAGTTCATCAATGGCTTGTTGCTGAACTTTTCCCTTACCAAGAATTCTTAACCAGAGAGTTTCTGTAGTTCTGGGTAATTGATGAATTGCTACTATTGCTGTTCGCAAGTATTTGGGTAAACAATAGACTCCAGTTAACCAGTTTCTCAACATTCAACACTTCTGGTTCAAACCAAAAGAGATATGTGTAGCATTGCGAATGCTTTTTGGTCTAGTGAATGTCCACCTGACTAATGCGAGTTTAATTGCTCAAGTATTGCTTTGGCATGAGGCTGGTTTAGATTTCGCTGATGCTTTTCATCTTGCCCTGGCTCAAAATTATACTCATTTATATACATTTGATGAGAAATTTGTGAAACGCTCCAAGGGACTAACTACCTGCGAAGTGACAATACCTTAAATTAAGTCATACAAAAATTTTTGCATAACTTCCCAAAACGTGAGAGATATAGAGAATTAGCCAGCAAATTACTCTCATCTGCTTGGAGGACTGCTTCTCATGCATTACCGTCTCAAATCCCTCTCTGTTGCTACTTTAGTGCTTTCCCTAACATTTCCATTAGGTGCATGGGAATTACAACCATTGATAACGTCTCAGGCGTTAGCACAAAGCCCAAAAGCCCAAAAAGCTGAAGCAGATGCACTCATTAAACAAGGTGATGAACTAAGTGACAGTAATCAACCTCAAGCTGCTTTACAAGTTTTCCAGCAAGCTTTAAGCATATACCGTCAAATTAAGGATAAACAAGGAGAAGGTAAAGCACTTAATTATATTGGCACTATTTACTCTAATAATTTTGATGAATTCAACAAAGCAATTACTCACTATCAACAAGCTCTAGAACTTGCCCAGACTATTAAAGATACCTATTTAGAAACGAAAGCGCTGAATAATTTAGGACTTGTTTATTTGCGTTTAGAAAATACTCAGATGGCGATTGAATACTGCAATAAAGCATTAGCAGTAGCACGACAAAACAAGAACTATGAAACAGAAGCGATCGCCTTAAAAAGTCTGGGAGGAATATATATTATCTCTGATACTTCTAAAGGACTTAGTTTTATTGAACAAGCTTTAGCTATTTTACCGAAAGCAGGTGGCGCTGCTGAAGATAAATTACGCCAACGTAAACTAGAAATCAATATCTTGATTTCTCTTGGTAATCTTTATTATGGATTTGGTGGAGCTAAACTTTTCAATCAGGATGCAATAGGTAATAAATTGTTGGATAAATCATTGCAAAATTATCAAAGAGCTTTAAAAATTGCCCAAGAAATAGGCGATCGCCTCAAACAAGGAAAAGTTTTCCTCGAAATAGGAGACATATACTTTATCAAAAATCAGTACCCCAAAGCTCTAAAAATATTTCAGCAAGCTTTACAAATATTCCAAACAAATAAAAACTTTTCCCCTCAAGTTAGAACAGCCTACACCAAGTTAGGTGATGTATATGTTAGATGGGGTAAACAAGAACAGGGACTGATATCTTATCAGCAAGCGCTGGAAATTATCCAGACAGAAGTACCTAATTCTCCTTTACAGAGACTAGAACATGATACCAAGCAAGGATGGCTTTTCATGAACATTGGCAATGTTTATTCTTATACAAGTAAATATGAAAAAGCATTAGAATCATATAAACAAGCATTAACAATATTTCAATCAGCGCACAACGCTGCTAAAAAAGTTATTAGCCCTTGGAAACAGTTTGATGAATTACAAATTAAGCGGGGAATTCAAACTAGTTATCTGCGGATGTGTTTAGTATACAAATTTCTAGGGCAATATGAAGAAGCAAAGCAGGCTTGTCAAGCTGTAAAAGATGTTCCTGAAAATTCTCAATTATCAAAAAATTTATTTCTAAAAAATAAATCTTCTAAATCTCCTGCTGAGTTAGAAAAGGCGCGCCAAGATTTAAACGAAGCACTAGAGAGTTTAGCACAATCACGAGTACTGGGTTTCCCAGATTTCATAATAGCTGACTTGGCTAAGGTTGGTGATGCTTATGCGAAATTGGGAGAAGAGAAACTAGCTGAGGAATATTTTCAAAAAGCTATAGAACTCAGTAAAACAGTTGATAGTCCTCAATTAAAACCATACATATTTTTTGTAGTTGGTGCACTCTACGAGCAAAAAAAACAATATGATTTAGCTTTGAGTTATTATCAACAAGCTGGAGAATTTGCTAAAGAAAGTGGAGACAAGTTACAAGAAGCACATATTTTTACACAAATTGGTATCAGTAGCTTGATTGCCAATAAATTATCGGTAGCTACTGCTGCTTTATCTAGAGCAGTTGATGTTTTTGATTCAATGCGGATTGATTTGTCAAATCCAAGTCAAATCACAATTTTTGAAAACCAAGCTAGTACCTATAGTTTATTACAAAAAACCTTAATTACTCAGAATAAATTCCAAAAAGCTTTAGAAGTCGCTGAACGCGGTAGAGCTAGAGCCTTTATTAATTTGCTAGCCTCGCGAGTTTTAACTATCAGTAACAGTGGAACAAATGTTGAAGCTACGAATATATCACCGCCAAAACTTCAAGATATTCAGAGAATTGCTCAAGCACAAAAAGCAACAATTGTAGAATATACTGTACTAAGATACAACTTAGATAATGACAAAAAAAAGGATATTTCTGAACTTTACATTTGGGTAATCAAACCAACTGGCAAAATCGCATTTAAACAAGTAGACCTGAAATTATTAAAAACACCACTTACACAGCTAGTAGATAAAAGCCGTCTATCCATTGGTGCTAGGGGTCGGGGTATTAAGGTAGAACCCAAGGATGAATCAAGTAAAAAACAAAACTTGCAGAAATTATATGAGGTATTGATTGAACCGATCGCATCTATTCTCCCGACAAACCCAGATGAACACGTCATCTTTATCCCACACGATTCGCTATTTTTAGTTCCCTTCGTTGCACTGCAAGATAAAGATGGCAAATACCTGATTGAAAAACATACTATCTTAACTGCACCAGCAATTCAAGTTTTAGACTTGACACGTCAGCAGCGCCAAAAGGTGACGGGTAAAGATGTGTTAGTCATGGGAAATCCGACAATGCCAAAAGTAGGCATTCCACCTGTGCAACTTAACCCACTGTTGGGCGCGGAAAAGGAAGCATTAACTATTGCTAATTTATTCAAAGTTAAAGCTATTACTGGTAAAGATGCGACAAAAGCAGCTTTTAAACAAAAATTATCATCTGCCAGGATTATTCATTTAGCAACGCATGGATTGTTAGATGATGCTGATAAGAGTATACCAAGTGCGATCGCTCTTACACCCACCAGTAACGATGACGGTTTACTCACCCCTGAGGAAATTGTCGATTTAAAAATCAACGCTGAATTAGTGGTGTTAAGCGCTTGCGATACTGGGAGAGGCAAAATAACAGGCGATGGTGTGGTTGGATTATCTCGTTCTTTGATTACGGCTGGCGCGTCTAGTGTGATTGTCTCTTTGTGGGCGGTTCCTGATTCAACGACATCAGAATTAATGACGGAGTTCTATCAGCAATGGCAGAAAAATCCTGATAAGGCGGCGGCGTTACGCAATGCAATGCTGATTACTATGAAGAAGCATCCTCAGCCTCGTGATTGGGCGGCTTTTACGTTGATTGGGGAGTCTTAGTTCACGCAGAGGCGCAGAGGCGCAAAGAGAGAACGGAAAGGGTTTAAGGTGTATTTCATAGGTGTTTATCGGCGGTTAATTAATTATGACTGCTTCTATTTTTAATTTAAAAGTTCAACAATTCGATCAACTTTGTGCATTTGAACTATCTTGGGGTAAGGGTCAGCAACTTGGGGTGACACTCGCCTATCCTGATGATCTGGATTTCAAATACCAAGAATGGCAGCGAATTTATCTCCGTTTTTATAACACAAAATTGCGAGGCAAAGTAGAAGAAATTGGCAGTTTTACTGCACCGCCTATTGATTGGCACTCGCAACTAGTCCAGGCGGAAGCACAACTTTTATCGGAATTTCATCACTGGTTACGCAGTGCAGAATTACATGAAATTCGTGTAAAAATTGCTCAAGCAACCAGAAATGACGAACATCCTAATGTTGATATTTTTCTCACTTGCAATCCTTTAGATTTAGCACGATTACCTTGGGAAGCTTGGGAAATTGGCACTGAATTTAGTTCATCATCTAGTAATATTAGGATTGTTCGTACACCAATAAATAGGCGAGAAACTGTTTATTATCCCAACGATCGCCGTTCTGGTAAAGCCAGAATTTTAGTGATTCTTGGTGATGAAAGTGGTTTAGACTTTCAAGCAGAAAAGCAGGCTATGATTTTTTTAAAATCAGTGGCGAAAGTAGAATTTATTGGTTGGCAACCTCAAGAAAGTATCCCGGAATTAAAAACTAAGATTGTCCAGGCGATCGCCTCAGAGCCAGGATGGGATATTTTATTATTTGCGGGTCACAGTAATGAAACTAATTTGACTGGGGGAGAAATAGCGATCGCTCCCAATACAGCTTTATCAATTAGTGAAATAGCACAGCCATTAATTATTGCTAAACGAAGAGGATTGCAGTTTGCTCTTTTCAATTCTTGCAATGGTTTAAGCATTGCTAATAAACTGATTGATTTAGGTTTAAGTCAAGTAGCTGTCATGCGCGAACCTATCCATAATCAAGTCGCTGGCGAATTTTTATTAGAATTTATCAAAGCTTTAGCTCAATATCAAGATGTCCATGAATCGCTAATTATAGCTGCTCAACATCTGAAGCTAAAAAACTCTCTTACTTATCCGAGTGCTTATTTAATTCCTTCTTTATTTTGCCATCCAGAAGTAACTTTATTTCGCTTCCAAGCCTCTGGTTTCAAGCGATTTATCGAATATTGGCAACCTACCCGCAAAGAAGCGATCGCCATCTCAATTTTATTAGTAATTAGTTTAATTTTACCTGTGCAAACTTTCTTATTACAGTGGCGTGTATGGGTACAAGCTATCTATCGTGACGCAACAAATCAATCTATCACCTCAACAAGTCCGCCACCAGTATTATTAGTACAAATTGATGAGGATTCTATTATTAAAGCTAAAATACCCGATCCTAAACCAATTGATTATAAGTATTTGGCAAGTTTAATTGACCAACTCACAGCCGATAAAGCTAAAGTCATCGGTATTGATTATCTACTGTCTAGACATCAACCGCAAAGCGATCGCATCCTCGCTAAGTCTATTAAAACTGCTGTTAGTTCTTCCAATCATACATTATTTGTGTTTGCAGCAACCTCGAATAATAAAAAGAAATGGTTACAAGTATTGCCTGAAATTGCTAACTTTAATTGGAGTTTATCAGGAGAAATTGAGTTTCATCCTTGGTATGTAACATTATTACCTCATGATGATTTTCAAACTCAGCCTTGGTATTTTTCTAGTTTATTAGTTTTGGGACAGCAATTACAACTAATTCCTGATAGACCACAGCCAAAATTAGATAGTCAAACAGATTATTTTCAACAGATGGGAGATGTTTTTCCTGGGAATTTAAAATCCCATCAAACTATTTTACAATCACCGCGATCGCGCCTGCAATTAGTAACGGCTTTGAGTTATTGGCTGGGTCAAATGTGGCTGCATCCAATCGCTGATTTTTCAATTCCTCCAAATCAGATATATAATACTATCCCAGCTTGGAAAATACTAGAAAGTCAGACTTCACATCAAGACTTACACCAGCAAGTTGTGATTATTATTCCTGGTGGATATGACGAAGCTGGCATTTCCCAAGATGGAGAAGATAATTTCGCAGGTGCGAATTTTCCACCAGCTATTAAATACTGGCAACCTAACATTAATTTATTCACAGGTGGTGAGTATCATGCTTACATGGTACATCATTTACTGAATCAGAGATTGGTTGTACCGATTCCTGATTTCTGGGTAACTGGCATAGCTCTATTATTAGGAAAAATACTATATTTACAACAAAAAAATAGAAAATATCGTTGGCAATGGTTGTTGTTGATGACAGTATTCACAGGGTTTTATGGAATAGTCAGTTTGCAGTTATACATTTCAATGACGGCGATACTTTTGCCTTGGTTATTACCATCAATCGGTTTGTGGGGTTACTTTGTACCTAATCTTTTATCAAGGAAAAAATCATGAATAAATTGCTATTTCATACGCTATCACTATCAGTAATAGCTTTAAGTACTACACCTGTTTTATCAAATCAACCAATACCTACTCAAAAAAAGCAATCACAGTCATTTATATCTTGGATTTCCCAAGCTATCTTTAAAAAAGAACCACCCATACAACCACGTAAAGGTGGTTCTCGCCCAACTGTACGTAATCCTGATGATATTTGCATGATTTCTCCAGATAAACCAAAGACTACTAGAATTGTTTGGAGCGATCGCCCTTTATTTATTTGGCAAGGTCAAGTAAAAAAAATAGTAGTGCTGAATAAAAATACTGGTAAAAAGTGGACTCAAGCAGTAACTGAGACTCAAAATATTTCTACTTATACAGCAGATAAACCACTGCAACCAGGCGAAACTTACGAATGGGAGGTGTCGTATGGTGCTAATCTGTCTTTAAACGTTAATTTTCAAGTGATGGAAGGGCAACAACGCGATCGCATTACCGCAGACTTACAGAATCTAGAAAAACAACTGAAAGCAGAAAATAAAGATACCGAAGCGATCGCTCTTGCGAAAGCCAAATACTTTGCCGAAAATCAGTTGTGGTCAGATGTCTTACAGCAAGTGTACTCTATACAAACAACCTCTATTGAGTTGGACGCATTTCGTAAAGACACTTTTCGCAAGTTATGTAATCCACCTACGGAAGTTAGCCATAATTTCCCCAAGCTTAAGTCTCGATAATTCTCATGTCCTAATGATAATTCCTGGGAACGGTACGAGCGTTTGATTATTGGTAACGACATCTGTAGCGTCATCACAACTGATAAGCCGATTCTAACAATAGCTTATCAGTTGTGATGACGCTAATTTTATTCCATAGATAAATTGCCATTTCCTCTACCTTTATCGAAAAATTTTACATTTCTACCAAATTTTTTTGCATATCCTCCCAACACCTCAGAGATATATATGCGTGAAGCAACAAGTCCACTTCTGCACAGGACTAGTTGGAAACTTAGCAAAACTTAGTATTTTAGGAGACATAGCAATGAAAAGTTTGAAATTAGCAGTAGCCATGATTGCATTAGTAACATTGACTCTCACTCCCAAAGCTGAAGCCAAAAGCTTGTTCCACAATCAACAAACATCAATAGTAACCGCACAAGTTTCCAACTCACAAACTGAAAACAACAGTGACACTGAAGCTTACCTGCAACGAGGGATTGAGCTTTTAGAGTCAAAAGACTATCAAGGAGCCATAGATGAATTTAACAAAATCCTGGAGATTGAACCCAAAAATATTTATGCTTACATTGGCAGAGGTGCTGCCAAGATGTACTTAGAACAATATCAAGCAGCAAAGACAGACTTTGACACAGCCTTAGAAATTACTCCCGATATTCCTTTAGCGTACTATTTTCGCGGTTTTACCAATTATGCCTTAAAAGACAAGCCAGCAGCGATCGCTGATTTACGCAGAGCATCCACATTGTTTAAACAAGAAAAAAAACTGGATTTAGCTCAAAAAGCGGACAGTGCAGCTAAAGAGATAGAAGCTAGCTAAAGCATTGCATAATTTTTATGACTGATGCAACAACCGGGTTTACAAGATATAAGTTTGTGAACCCAGTTTCTTTTTTACTCAAACACAAGCAAAATTATTGCATATCCTCTGAAAACTGAGAGAGATATACCACTGAGTCAGCCTGCTGGAGAATTCGCCAATGCGCCACCACCTGAAATGTCTCACCCTTGCCACTGTAGCCCTTTCCCTTGTGCCATTATCTGTTTGTCTTCCACTCTACCCTGCTCCTCTTGTAGCGCAAGCACAAACAACACAAAAACAAATTGCCGAGCAAGCGTTGCAACTTTACCAAAAAGCTACGGAGCAGTTTAAACAAGGCCAATTTCAAGAAGCATTGAAAACTTTAAAGCAAGTTTTAGCGATTATGAAAGAACTTGGCCTTCAAAAGGCACAAGGGACGATTCTCAATAATATTGGCTTAGTTTATAGCAACTTAGGGCAATATCCGCAAGCTCTCGAATCCTATGAGTAAGCTTTAGCTATCGCTAAACAAATTGGCGACAAAGCAGGGCAAGGGACTATTCTCAACAATATTGGGGAAGTTTACCGCCATTTCGGACAGTACACTAAAGCTTTAGAGTTCCAGCAGCAAGCTTTAGCCATTCACAAACAATTCAGTGATAAGGTTGGGGAAGGAATAACTCTTAACAATATTGGTGTAGTTTACCGCAGTTTAGGACAGTATATTAAAGCTTTAGAATTTTATCAACAAGCTTTAGCTATTCACCAACAAGTCAATAATAAAGTCGAAGCAGGGACAACTCTCAACAATATTGGCTTAGTTTATGACAGTCTGGGAAAGTATGCCAAAGCTTTGGAATTCTATCAGCAAGCTTTAGCTATTCACCAACAAGTCGGCGATAAAGTCGGTGAAGGGACAACTCTCCATAATATTGGCTTAGTTTATAACAGTCTGGGAAAGTATGCTAAAGCTTTGGAATTCTATCAGCAAGCTTTAGCTATCGCTAGAGAAATTGGCGACAAACGGGGAGAAGGATTAGCTTACAACAATATTGGTGCAGTTTACCGCAGCTTAGGACAGTATGCCAAAGCCTTTGAATTCTATCAACAAGCTTTAGCGATCGCCAAAAACATCGGTGCTAAAGCAGACCAAGGGATAACTATCGACAATATGGGGGCAATTTACCGCCTTTTGCGGCAGTATCCTCAAGCTTTGGAATCCTATCGGCAATCTTTAGCCATTCGCAAAGAAATTGGTGACAAAGCCGCTGAAGGGACAACTCTCCATAATACTGCCTTAGTTTATGACAATCTGGGGCAGTATCCCAAAGCATTGGAGTTTTATCAGCAATCTCTAGCGATCTCTAAAGAGCTCGGCGAACAATCAAGTCAAGGGGCAACTATCGACAATATTGGTTCAATTTACTATAAATTTGGACAACATACCAAAGCATTACAGTTTTTTCAACAAGCTTTAGCCATTCGCCAACAAGTCGGCGACAAACCAGGGGAAGGAGTAAGTCTCAATAATATTGGAGTGATTTACATACAATTAGGTAAGTATGCCGAGGCTGAAAAAACCCTATTCGCTGCAATTGAGATTTTAGAGTCTTTACGGACTGGGTTAACTCAGCAATTCTCATTTTGAAATAAATAGGGTATTAATCGCCATTTTGAAATTCAATACGTAGCACAAAATAATTAGTTTTTTAGGGAAAGGCGTAGGCGCAGCGCGCACTTCTCTACAAGACGCTCCGCAAAGGGCAAGCTCAGTGACCACCGCAGGCATCACTAAAAAATAATTGACTACAATTATTAAGTATAAATACTGACATATTTGAGGGATTTGCTTAAAAACGAAGGGTAAATCCAGGAAAGTAGTTCTGTTTTTAGAATATAGAACTTAATTAAAATAACAATTTATAATAGTTATCGAGCTTTGGTAAAATTAGTGAATTGAAAAATATTAA
>NZ_WBKM01000127.1 GCF_015714725.1 Nostoc sp. WHI | reverse complement strand
CCCCACTCCCCACTCCCCTAACACCCAACATCCAAGGATTCATCTTCGATTTAGATGGTGTGCTAACAGATACAGCAGAACTTCACTATCTAGCTTGGAAAAAGCTAGCAGATGAAGAGGGTATACCCTTTAATCGGGAGGCTAACGAAGCGTTGCGGGGTGTATCCCGTCGTGCTTCCCTGATGCTGATTCTTGGGGATAGACCATATTCGGAAGCACAAATCCAGGAGATGATGGAGCGTAAAAACGGCTACTACGTTCACTTTATCCAAAATATGACGCCCAAAGATTTGTTGCCGGGTGCGATCGCCCTCTTGGATGAACTGCGGCAAGCTGGGATTAAAATCGGTATTGGTTCAGCTAGCAAAAATGCCCGTGCAGTGTTAGAACGATTGGGCATTGCTGATAAAGTAGATGCGATCGCTGACGGTTATAGTGTGCAGCAACCCAAGCCAGCACCCGACCTATTTCTGTACGCAGCCAAGCAGCTAGGACTCGAACCAGCGCAATCTGTGGTTGTAGAAGATGCCGCAGCAGGCATTGATGCCGCTCTAGCCGCTAGTATGTTGGCAGTAGGACTCGGCCCTGCTGAACGAGTTGGAGCCGCTCATGTTGTCTTACCCAGTCTAGAAGGGATCAAATGGGCAGATTTAAAAGCCAAATTAAGCGATATTACCAAACAAAAACATTAAGGGACTTCCAAATAACAATTCAAAATTCAAAAAAGTTTCAGATTCTTATTTAAACCTATGGCTTGCTACCCTATAGAAACGCCAAGGCTCACAAACCATAATCATCACTGACAAAATCTGGTTAAAAACTAGACAGACTAGGCCTTTAACCTAGTTCAACTCCAGAAGACTGCACACTAATTAATCACTTCTATTTATTGAATTTAAAAAAAAAAGTAATTGCTTCTATTACTAAAAGTCTTTAAACTAAGGTTAACCGGTCAACAAAAAGTTGATTGTATAGTTTTTCTTAGCACTAGCTTAGAGAAACGAACTCAGCAGCTTTATACTTTATATGTTTAAGTGTGAGTTGAAAATATTACGCCTGTGGTAATCTCTAATAAATCAGAATACGCACTTCTAGCCCTGTTAGAATTGACAACCTGCTACCCTAAGGGTGAAGCCCTGCAAATTCGAGAGATAGCGGCATTACAAGACATACCAAACCGCTATTTGGAACAACTTCTGGCAACATTAAGGCGTGGAGGTTTAATTAAAAGTATCCGTGGAGCCAAAGGTGGCTACGTTCTAGCACGAGATCCCCAGAAGATCACAGTACTAGATGCTTTTACCTGTATGGAAGGGTCAGAGGCTGTTGACTCTCCTTGTGAGCCAACTCCCAACACTGTAGAAGGTGAGCTAATTCAAGAAGTCTGGCAGGAAGCACGTCAGGCTGCTAACTTCGTTTTGGAAAAATATACACTCCAAGACCTTTCTGAAAAAAGAGCAATCCGAGAACAGAAGGAACTTATGTATTACATTTAAGGTATCAATGCCATTTTCTAATGTCTAATAGACCGTATCCTTGTACATATTTGCCTTGGAATTTTAAAGTAATTTTATAAAGTCTAGGATTTACGCATTGCCGAAAAATGCTATTTATTATTCTTGATAAAATCACTGTAAATTTAGGAATTTCATTTTTTGTAGTTTTGGGTGAATGCAGTCAGGGCAAACGCATCTAAATTACTCTTGATCACAACGAACGTTAAGAACCAACGAAAAAATCAGGATTTCGCGCTTGATTATTTTTTAAGCCCCAAAGCTCGCCTAAAATTTTCGCAATAAGCAAGAGTTAATGAAACTATTTTTAGCTCTATTGAGAATAGTATTTGCTTATTGACATGATTCGGCCGCCCTGGTAAGTCGGTACAATAAAACCAAACTGTGTAAAGAAAAGTAAATAAGGCTCAAACTCTTTCTCCCCCTGCCCCCTGCCTTATTCCAACAAGAATTATTCACGCCGACCTACTTACTCATGAGGTTCGTTGACCGCTAACTGTTAACAGTCAACAGTCAACAGTCAACAGTCAACAGCCAACACGAAAAGATGTGCAAGTTAAATGCACGACAGCTTACTAGTTGTTTGACAGTTGCGTAAGTCTTGATTAACTAGATCACTGCAATCCATAAAGAGCTAGATTGAGGGTACCTGCTGGAGCTGAAGAATAAGCGATATCTAGAGAAACAGTAGCTTCTATCGTCTGAGGGCCACCAATTAAAGGAGTTGTACTACCTGCTGCAAAAGCTCTATCTGCTCCTAAATTAAACACCAAAGGAGATGGTCTAGGATTGGCAGTTGAGTTAATATCAATGTCAATAATCTTTCCGGGGGTTAACTGCAAGGTACTGAAAACAGCCCCAGCCTGAGCTTGGGCGTCTTTAACAGCTTCGCTAAGAACCTGCAAGCGTGCCTGCTGCAATGCTTCGTCTGAAGCAGTGAAGCTTATATTCTGTATTAGATTCGCGCCTGCTTCGATAGCTGTGTCTATTGCTCCTCCAGCTCTATCTGTTGGTAACTCAAACTGAAGTGTGTTGAGTCCTCTAAAGCCGGTTATGGTTTGAGTATTATTTTCAAAGCTAAAGACGGGATTTAGTTGAATAGATGTAGTTTGAAGTTCTTGCGCCCCAAGGTTTTGTAGCGCATCAACTACTGCTGTTGAACGTTGAGCAACTTCTTCTTGAACTTCGGTTGCGGTTTTTCCCTCTACTTGAATTCCCAATTGCACCTCAGTTAAGGTAGTGGGAACAGTGACCTTTCCTTGACCAGTAACTTCCAATATCTGAGCAGTGTTTGGATTAGTGCTACCAGTCAGGAGATCGATAATCCCAAGAGTCTGCCTAATCGCACCTGTGAGATTATCACTAGCCGAAGCAAGAGTGCCTGCTGAATTTGGAGAATAACCGATATCTAGAGAAACGCTAGCTTCTATCGTCTGAGGGCTACCAATTATAGGAGTTGTAGTATCTGCTGCAAAAGCTCTATCTGCTCCTAAATTAAACACCAAAGGAGATGGGCTAGGATTGGCAGTTGAGTTAATATCAATGTCAATAATCTTTCCGGGGGTTAACTGCAAGGTACTGAAAACAGCCCCAGCCTGAGCTTGGGCGTCTTTAACAGCTTCGCTAAGAACCTGCAAGCGTGCCTGCTGCAATGCTTCGTCTGAAGCAGTGAAGCTTATATCCTGTATTAAATTCGCGCCTGCTTCGATAGCTGTGTCAATTGCTCCTCCAGCTCTATCTGTTGGTAACTCAAACTGAAGTGTGTTGAGTCCTCTAAAGCCGATTATGGTTTGAGTATTATTTTCAAAGCTAAAGACGGGATTTAGTTGAATAGATGTAGTTTGAAGTTCTTGCGCCCCAAGGTTTTGTAGCGCATCAACTACTGCTGTTGAACGTTGAGCAACTTCTTCTTGAACTTCGGTTGCGGTTTTTCCCTCTACTTGAATTCCCAATTGCACCTCAGTTAAGGTAGTGGGAACAGTAACCTTTCCTTGACCAGTAACTTCCAATATCTGAGCAGTGTTTGGATTAGTGCTACCAGTCAGGAGATCGATAATCCCAAGAGTCTGCCTAATCGCACCTGTGAGATTATCACTAGCCGAAGCAAGAGTGCCTGCTGAATTTGGAGAATAACCGATATCTAGAGAAA
>NZ_WBKM01000117.1 GCF_015714725.1 Nostoc sp. WHI | reverse complement strand
TTATGAGCAGTTGCAGCAACTAAATAAATTAATTAGAGAAGAGTGGATAAGTCAGGGAAACAGCACTGAGGATTTCCAGGAGCTTGGCCCCAAGATTATTTTAATTTTAGATAATGCTAGTTTCCATAAACGTAAAGATATTCTCGCTAAAATCGCCCAGGAACTCCCTAATTTCATATTAGAGTTTTTACCTGCATATAGTCCTGATTACAATATCATTGAATTAGTCTGGTATTCATGTAAAGAATACATCGCTCATCGTCTTTTTCAATCAGTAGATGAATTGAAGCTTTTACTAGATAAACTTTTAAATAAAGGTGAATTAGTAATTAAGTGGTATCGAAAACGAAAAAATAAAGGTAATAGTGACTATGTTGCAATTTAAATGCCTATTAGCTTATATTTTAGAGTCACGAGTAAAGTAGGGAGTTTAAAGAAATATATCTCTCACCTGCCGAAGGATATGCAAATTAGATCCACTGTGCAAGAGTGAACAAAAGCGATAAGCCTGACGGCATGGCTAAGCTTACCGCCAACAGCTTAGTTTGTGATCAAGGGCGGTTTATTATTGTGAGTGTATTGTAAATCAAGGTGTCTCACCCGTTTTACAAGAAAATTTAGCGGCTGCACGACATCGTTGACTCACAAACGAGCCTCTGAGCTTCGCGGACGAGTCTTTGATACTCGCGAATGAGTCTTTAATACTCGGCGACGAGTCTTTGATACTCGTGAACAAGTCTTTGAACTTCATTGAAGCAAACAAAGTGGTAGGCTCAAATCTCGATTAAATAGGCAACAGCCAATAAATAGAGATGATAAGCTGGAAAACATAACAGTTAAATCGGTGATGTTTCATGAACGTTGTCACACCAAAGCGATTTACTATTGACGAATATCATCGGCTGATTGAACTGGGATTTCTACAGGAGAGCGATTCTCTTCGAGACGGCAAAGCCGAACGCATCGAGTTGATTCGCGGAGAACTAATTCAGATGGTAGCCAAAGGCAGACCTCATACATTTTGCACAACTCGACTTTGTAGACAACTGGATCGATTGCTGGGCGATCGGGCTGTTGTGCGTTGTCAAGAGCCAATCGTACTACCATCAGATAGTGAACCTGAACCAGATGTGGCGATCGCACGAGGAAATGAGACTGACTATCTTCCCCACCATCCTTATCCCGAAGATATTTTTTTGGTGATTGAAATTTCGGACTCAACTCTAAATTACGACCAAACCACAAAGTTAGAAGTTTACGCAGAAGCCGGAATTTTTGATTATTGGATTGTCAACTTAAATGTTCGCCAACTTGAGCGTTACAGCCAACCTTATCAAAATGCTCAAGGTAAATTCAATTATCTCAGCAAGCAGATATCTTTGCCACATCAGTCAGTGACAATTCCTGGATTTGAAGATGCTTTATTAGACTTGAGTCAAATTTTTCCCACGGTTGTCGATGCCTAGAAACACGCAATTTTTCATCTCGCAACCAACAGAGACGTTGCATTGCAACGTCTCTACATTTAGGTTATTGCTTAACTTTTAAAGTAGGTAAAAGTCTTGGGGTAAAATTTTTTGTATACTGACAAATTTCTCTGTTTTGCTTTAAGAGTAACAAGTTCCGCGTTGGCTGTAGCAGCCTCCGCCTTCACGTTTCCGTGTTAAGCGCAGTCTGTAGCAGCAGCAATTCTCATTTTGAAAACAAAAGAAGATAAAGTCCTCTTGTTTACATAGAGAACTTCTGTCTAATTATGATTTATTTGAAAGATAATCATAATAATTAACTGAAGAGAAACAATTTTAAAAATCTGCCCATGAAAAAATAGATTTCAACTTATAAATATAGCTGAAATTCCGACCTACTTTGTAAATTCTCTTAATTAATAATCTTTACCTCCTCTCAAAAATTTGACATTTTTAACTAGAATTTACTTTTGTGAGAGGGACATATTCGGTAAGAATAAATAAGAAAAACTCCGACCAATTTTTAAAGCAAATAAATTTTAATAAGGTACGAATAT
>NZ_WBKM01000008.1 GCF_015714725.1 Nostoc sp. WHI | reverse complement strand
TCAACTTCCGAGTTCAGAGGTGCAACTTCCGAGTTCAGAGGCTCAACTTCCGAGTTCAGAGGCTCAACTTCCGAGTTCAGAGGCTCAACTTCCGAGTTCAGAGGTGCAACTTCCGAGTTCAGAGGCTCAACTTCCGAGTTCAGAGGTGCAACTTCCGAGTTCAGAGTTAGTAATAAATACAAAACTCACCTTGACAGCGCTACTCTTGCTGGTGCTAGCTTCTGGCTCATATTGCTGTCTCCCCTACTACTTGGTTGTCATGTCTGTTCTCGCCTATCTCGCTAATTCCCCGTACACGAGCAACGACGCGCAAGGATGCCAATAACGCGCCGGAATCGTTGTCTTCTGCATATTCCTGAAATATCTCGGTCAAATAATCGTTAATTTCTTCCGGGTGCTTGCGGAAGTACTCTTCTTCAAGTTCATCAAGTGTTCTAAATTTTCTCACGGCTTAGGTACTCCTTTTTCAAAAAATTATCAG
Organism: Nostoc sp. WHI; assembly: GCF_015714725.1. Taxonomy (GTDB): domain Bacteria; phylum Cyanobacteriota; class Cyanobacteriia; order Cyanobacteriales; family Nostocaceae; genus Nostoc. The sequence goes on along the minus strand of NZ_WBKM01000008.1, from coordinate 2,660 downwards.
GCTCCCACAGTTTATCTAGATAATGACTATCCTTGAATATAAGGGAACTAGATCAGCGTAAATTGCCAATAGGTACAAGATGCTGCAACCAAAACAGATATTACAAGACCGTTATCAAATTCAACGCCAACTTGGTAACAATGGAATTCGTCAAACTTGGCAAGCATTGGATTTAAAAGCCTCTGATGGCGAAAATTCGATTGTTGTGGTTAAACTTTTGGCCTTTGGCGGTACTGTGCAGTGGGATGATTTGAAACTTTTTGAGAGGGAAGCACAAATTCTTAAACAGTTAAATCATCCCCGCATCCCCCGATATATAGATTATTTTTGTATCGACGATCGCACACTCTGGTTTGGCTTAATACAAGAATATATCCCTGGTGAGTCGCTCAAAGAAAAACTTGCTGTTGGCAAAAGATTTACTGAAAAGCGAGCGAGAAAAATTGCTGTTGAGATTTTAAATATTCTCAACTATCTACATGAGTTGAATCCAGGGGTGTTACATAGAGATATAAAACCGAGTAATTTAATCTGGGGCGAAGATAATCGGATTTATTTAGTTGATTTTGGCGCAGTTCAGGATAAAGCGGCAAGAGAGGGCGTTACTTTTACTGTTGTAGGCACTTATGGTTATGCGCCAATGGAACAATTTGGTGGTCGAGCGGTTGCGGCTTCAGACCTTTATGCTTTGGGAGCAACTTTGATTCATTTGTTAACTGGGACTTCCCCAGCTGATTTACCCCAGCAGGATTTGCGACTACAATTTACAGACCGAGTTAACCTCAGTCCCAGTTTTGTAAGTTGGCTACAAAAGTTAGTAGAACCCGCTCCAGAACAACGATTTACTAATGCCCGCCAAGCGCTAGAGGCTCTCAAATCAGGTTTGACTGTCAAATCTGGAAACAAGAATCAACTTTTACCGCTAAAAGAAATAATCAACAATTCTGGATGCGGGATAAAGAATCAGAATGAAACAGTCCCAGAGGAAATTCTCGGTTGGAATTGGGGCGCATTTCTGATGCCTTGGTTGTGGATGTGGCCGAATCAAGTGTGGTATGGGCTATTCTGTTTTATGCCCAACGTTTGGTGGTTAATGGCGATCGCACTCGGTGCAAAAGGCAACGAATGGGCTTGGAAAAGTAGACGGTGGCGCAGTATTGAACAATTCAAAGCCCATCAAAGAGGCTGGGCGATCGCAGGTATTCTAATTGGAGCGCCTATTAGTATTATGTTTTGGGTTCGAGCGATCGCTTTGCTCAAATCGGCACTGTAAGGCAGTCTTTTGGGTAAATATCAAGGGAGGATTTTTTAAGCAAAAAGGTTCAATAAATGGTTCAAATTCTTCAAGGAAAAGATATCACCCTAGCTCAACTTATTGATGAATTTGGTCTACAACTTGCAGATTATGAACATTTTTTTTCAGAGTGGCAGCATGATTTACCTGAGTTGAGTGACTTAGAAAAGCAATCTCTCAACGAAGTCAAGGCAGAGTATTTGCATCTATCGAAATATCCTATTTTGGAACCTGTAGTTAAAATGGTGGTGCTATCTCCACTATTGCGTCTAGCAGGTTTCTATCAACCGCCTTTCTACATTGCCTCAGAACAAGAGGTCAGAATTTCTTCTGAAGACGAAGGCACAATTGTTAGAGGACGTATTGATATCTTGGTGTTCCATCCTCCACTTTGGGTTCTGGTTATTGAGGCAAAACGAGCAGATTACTCGTTAGTGGTAGCAATTCCCCAAGCATTAGCTTATATGTTAGCAGATGCAACTTCGGCAAAACCTGTTTTTGGGTTTATCACCAATGGTAATGAATTTCAATTTATTAAGTTGACGAAACAGGGTACACCGAGATATGCATTATCTTACACACTGTCACTGAATCGTGGGGATGACCTACATACTGTTGTAAAAGTGTTAAAACGCCTAGCTCATTTAATTCGTAATTCGTAATCTTGTAGGGTGCGTTCTGCCCTTGGCTAACGCACCATCCCAATACTAAAAGGTTCAATAAATGGTTCAAATTCTTCAAGGAAAAGATATCACCCTAGCCCAACTTATTGATGAATTTGGTCTACAACTTGCAGATGATGAACATTTTTTTTCAGAGTGGCAGGATGATTTACCTGAGTTGAGTGACTTAGAAAAGCAATCTCTCAACGAAGTCAAGGCAGAATATTTGCATCTATCGAAATATCCTATTTTGGAACCTGTAGTTAAAATGGTGGTGCTATCTCCACTATTGCGTCTAGCAGGTTTCTATCAACCGCCTTTCTACATCGCCTCAGAACAAGAGGTCAGAATTTCTTCTGAAGACGAAGGCACAATTGTTAGAGGACGTATTGACATCTTGGTGTTCCATCCTCCACTTTGGGTTCTGGTTATTGAGGCAAAACGAGCAGATTACTCGTTAGTGCCAGCAATTCCCCAAGCATTGGCTTATATGTTGGCAGATGCAACTTCGGCTAAACCTGTTTTTGGGTTTATCACCAATGGTAATGAATTTAGATTTATCAAACTGCTAAAAACTGAAACTCTACAATACGCTTTATCTGATTTGTTTGCTTTAGATAGTCGTGATGACATATATATTGTCCTGAAAGTGTTAAAGCACCTAGCTCATTTAATTCGTAATTCGTAATCTTGTAGGGTGCGTT
>NZ_WBKM01000335.1 GCF_015714725.1 Nostoc sp. WHI | reverse complement strand
TGCCCGAATTCAATAAACGACTGCCCGAATTCAATAAACGACTGCCCGAATTCAATAAACGACTGCCCGAATTCAATAAACGACTGCCCGAATTTAATAAACGACTGCCCGAATTCAATAAACGACTGCCCGAATTCAATATAGGAACTTAGCAAACTTGCTTTTATTAAACACAAAAGCGATTCCTTATGCCTAATTCTATGTAAAAATACTCAAAAACCTATTGACAGGTATAAAATTATACTATATCTTAAAATAAGAAAGGCGATCGCGGACTCTTGGCCGAGGGCGATCGCCTTTCATTTAACCCCTACAATTGGAGTCAAGTATGATCATTGCACAAGAAAAAAAGTTTGCCAAATCACAACAAAAGCAGTATTTACCTACCCAAGGCAACAACGCACCCTCTCTGAATCAATCTGACCAAAAGCCATCGCCAAAAAGGGAACCGATTAAACATTTATTGATTGGTTCACCAAAAGCCGTTACCAGCACAATTCACTTGTTGCAAGTTCTCGGCTATGCCAACGTTAGTGATTGGAGTGTCCTACTACCAACAGGTAATCCAGATGAAGTCATGAGTATTTTAAGCCGTCAAATTTTGATGCAATAACTCAGTCAAACACTATTTAGTTGCCTCCCCTTATAAAGGCTACGGTGTACACACAAGTCCTAAAAACCTAGCTTGATAAGGCTTTCCTCATTCCCAGGCGGAGCCTGGGAATGCATTCATTGAGTCTCTGGCTCAATGTCTAACTGGAGGCGGAGCCTCTAATAAGCCATTCCCATGCAGAGCATGGGAACGAGAGACGAGAGAACAATGGGAAATCGAGCTTTTTTCGACTTGTGTGTACACCGTAGCCTTATAAAGGGGAGGCACTGCGGTCTTCTCTCACTGTAGTCATACTTCTAATTTTTATTGTCCTCTTCCTGGTTTGCAATCTGCAAAACCCAACGCCTCTGTATCAAGGAAACTAGCGATTCTCTTTCAGAGACACTACGTGAACGCCATTTCAATTACCGCTTCGACTGGATACTCAATTTCGGTAGCACGAGCAATCAGAGCTTCTCGAATTCGCTCAGGTAAACGCCCTAAGATGACTTCAGCATCAGCACTCGTAAGTTGCTCTTGAAGTTTAGCTTGCATAGGTTCACCTCTCGGATGGAATTTGGACGTTGTAAGGAGGTTCGGTAGCTCTTAGAATAATTGCTTCTAACTCCAATAGTAGCGCAGGGTTTTCCCAGTAAGAGATTGACTGCATCGCAATACGAACGTCTTCATCGCTATATTTGTCAAGCCACGCCCACAAAAAAGCCTTGTGTCCACCACTGAAGCGACCCCGCAAACTCTTAGTTTTACCGATGTAAAGCAACCCATCAGTTTTGTGTCTGATTGCATAGATACCAGGACGAGCAGGAATGTTAGCAAATTCGCGGCTCAAAGGCTGGTATTGCTCAAAGGGTGTGAAGGCGATCGCATCCAGAATTCTCCGAAGCTCAGATTTGCAATTCAGAGTCGTTTGTCGGCATGAAAATAAGAAAACTGATTACACAGAAATCATGCTCTCACAAATTTTGTTATGGTTTACTATTGAACTACTAAGATTTGGCGGTTTAACGACACAGTTGAGCGGCGACAGACCAAAAGTTTTGAAGCAAATTAAGACACATTTTAGCTGATATCAAATAAATTGCGATCGCGCTGTGCCAGTTGCGTAAGTCCTATGTTCTTAACTAACATAGGACTTACGCAAACAATAGCCAAAACTCTGATTTTCCAGTAGGGGCAATACCCTGCGGGAAGCCGCTTTGCGTCTACATGAATTGCCCCTACCGCGTGTAGTTTTGCGTAAGTCCTAAAACAGTTACTCTTTTTTTTCAAACTCTTGTAATGCTCCTAACTTGGCAATACCCGGCCAGATGGCAGCTACAGCAATTACGACTGCAATCGTACCAATTCCACCACCAACTACAGAGATGACTGGGCCAAATAAAGCAGCCGTCAAGCCTGATTCAAAGCCGCCTAACTCGTTAGAGGCACTAATAAATACACTATTGATTGCCGCAACCCGACCGCGTAAATTATCTGGAGTTCTAATTTGCACTAAAGTATGGCGAATTACAACGCTAATCGTGTCTAGTGCGCCACTTAGCACCAGCATCAATAATGACAGCCAAAACCAACGAGAAAGCCCAAAGATAATTGTCACAACACCAAAGCCAACTACTGACCAGAGTAATGCTGGCCCAGCCTTGCGTAAGGGTGGTAGATATGCCAGTACAACTGCCATAAATAAAGCCCCAATGGAGGGGGCTGCTTGTAGGTAGCCTAACTCTAATGGCCCTACCTGCAAAATATCCCTGGCGAAGATGGGTAGTAAGGCGATCGCACCTCCTAACAAAACTGCAAACATATCCAAGGTAATGGCTGCTAAAATCAATTGATTTTCCCAGACAAACTTAGCCCCGGCTGAAAGTGCTTTGAGTGAAATTGGTTCAGTAGAACGAATGGTTTCTTGTTTTGATATTGCCACCGTTAAGACAAAACACAGCAAACCAGCGATCGCCGCCAGTACGTATACTCCCGTAGCACCTCCCAACAAGGCTATACCAAATCCTCCCAAGGCTGGGCCAATAACTGACGCTAACTGAAAGCTACTACTATTCCATGTGGCTGCATTCGTAAAGGCACTAACAGGTATCAATTGCCACATCAAAGCATCACTTGCAGGTTTCAAAAACGCCCTGGCAATACCTGTGAATACCAAGCAGGCGTACATTAATATAACTGCTCCTTGAGTCCAGGAAAGTACCGCCAAAGCTAGGGAACATAAAACTAACAGCAAAACTGACAGCAACATTGTCACTTTGCGATTGCGGTGATCCGCTATATGTCCAGTAATCAAGGTGAGGGCAATCATCGGTATGACTTGGGCTAACCCGACACCACCTAACGCCAAAGCTGAATTTGTGCGCTCGTAGAGTTCCCAACCAATGGCCACAGTTTGCATTTGTGACCCGATAAATAAGAGTACACGCCCAATAGTAAATAGGCGATAATCTCGAAACCTAAGCGCTGCAAAAGGATCGTGTTGTGCAGACTTAGCGCTGCTCTCGTTTAATTTCTGTTTGCTCGAAGACATTTTTCAGTAAAGCCAACCCTTCTTCAATATGGGAAACTTGCTCTGGTGTCAGACCTTCCAAAAGGTCAGCAATATGTGTGCGAGTTTGGTCTTGGGATTGCTTTAATTGATCCTTTCCCTCTTGGGTCAGATTCAGGAGAACTCGCCGCCTTTCTTGCGGATCATCAATGCGTTGCACTAAGTCGCGTTGTACTAGCCGTTCTGTTGTGGCTGATGCTGTCGCACAGGTGACACCTAAATGTTCTGCCAAATCAGATAGTGAAGCATTTGGACTGCGGTTGAGAAATGCTAGCGATCGCAACTGCGGTATAGATAAAGAAGCGGCACTATTAGCTCGCATATCCGCCCGGATAAACCGCATTAATAACGGAATTGTATCCATTACTCTGGCAGCACATTCTTCAGAAGTTTTGCCTGGGGAGGGTTTACCGAGTGTCATGAACTATTCGACTCCTAATTACATTGCTACCCGTGGATAAAGTCGTCCACAGATTAAGGTCAAGCCTGTTAATGTTAACAAAAGAATTGTACAGTCCCAACCAAACCCATAGATACTAGTTCCATTTGCTAGCATCGTGCCGCGTAACGCATCCACTTCGTAAGTTAAGGGATTAACAGCAGACAAAAACTTTAACCAGTCGGGCATCATGGAAATGGGATAAATAGCATTACTAGCAAAAAACAACGGCATAGTTAACAACTGCCCAATTCCTGTCATCCGTTCTCTGCTTTTCACTAGAGTGCCAATAATTAAGGAAAATGTGCAGAAACAACCTGCTCCCAGCATGACGATTAATAGCACTTGCAAAAAAGCTAAAGGATGAAGATTGAGTTTGACACCTAACAGTAGTGCCAATCCATAAATCACAAATACCTGTGATAAACAACGCACTCCACAGGCTAGGGATTTTCCTAACGCCATCGCCACTCTTGGTGTCGGACTAGCCAAGAATTTATGCACAACTCCCAAGTCTCGCTCCCAGATCAGCGTCATCCCGCCTGTAAAAATGGCAACGAATAACACGCTCTGCGCTAAAATACCCGGAGTCATGAAGTCCAAATAAGGTAAGTCACCTGTAGGAATTGCCCGAATCCTGGTGAAAACTTGCCCGAAAATCAACAGCCACAGTGATGGTTGCACGGCTCGGATCATTAAATCAGTAGGATCGTGCCGGAGTTTCCGTACTTCCATCTCAGCAATCACGAGGGTTTTTGTGAATATCTGAGCAATTGTAGAAATCACATTGCCAAGGCGGGGAGGTTTTGGCTTAACCCAACCGTTGAGCTGTACGTCTGGTTGTGACTGTATCACGGTAGTTGACTCCTGATGTTAATTGATCGCCTGTGTAATGAATAAAGACATCATCTAAGGTTGCATTCGCCTTACCCAAAGAAGCTTTTAAATCAGTGGGTGTGCCAGTAATCACAACTTCACCTTGCTGCATAATCGTCACTCGGTTACACAGGCTATCGGCTTCTTCTAAAAAGTGAGTAGTTAAAAATATGGTTGTGCCGTAATCTGCACGGAGTTGTTGCACCAGCTGCCATACTTGAGTCCTGGCAATAGGATCTAGCCCTACAGTCGGTTCATCAAGAAATAAAATCTTGGGTTGGTGCATGATTGATTGGCCAATTTCTAGCTTGCGAATCATCCCACCAGAGTAATTACGTACTAAACGATGGGCTACTGCTTGCAAATCCATAAAATCTAGAACTTCCCTAATCCGCCTTTGCCTATGCTTAACAGGAATATCGTAGAGCTTGGCAAAGATTAAAAGATTTTCGTAGCCTGTAAGACTACCATCAGCAGAAAGAGCTTGGGGTACATAGCCAAAGAGTCGTCTGACAGCAGCAGCCTCATGAGTTACATCATAGCCAGCTATAGTTGCTCTCCCTGCACTCAGGGGCAATAGAGTCGTCAACATCTTAATTGCCGTGCTTTTACCTGCGCCATTGGGGCCGAGTAAGCCAAATACCTCGCCTTGTTGTACTGTAATACTCAAATTATTTACAGCAACTGCTTTACCGAAGTAACGCGTCAGTCCTTGTGTTTCTAAAATCACTGCTGTAGGGCTACTAGCAGGTGATTCTGACAAATCAGTATTTCCCGTAAGTTTGGTCACGAGTTTAATGTACTTTAAATATTTAGTTTATCTAAATATTAGCTTCGCATATTCTATGAGAAAGTCAAGAGTCTGTTTTGTGTTGGGTAAATTCCGCTATTTCTATGCGATTTCCCCCAGGATCGCGGATAAAAAAGCGATCGCTATGCTGGGCGGTTATGCGATCGCTACTAATTTCTACCCCATGAAGTTGCAGATGTTTGGCAAAAGCTTCTAAGTTGTGGACTCGAAAACATATATGCCGTCTAGATACTTCATTATTAGCCTGCTTTTCTATACCTACGTGGATTTGAATATCCGCCAGCACATACCATGCGCCTCCATTGGCTTGGAGAGCCACTGGTTTAGTAATTTCAGTGAGTCCCAAAATTTGGCTGTAAAAAAACAGCATCGCGTTTTCTACTTCAGGTGGCGATGTTACCTGAATATGATCGATTGCTGTGAGCCACATTTTTATTGCCTCTCCAGCAAAAATTGCTTCAGGTGTGGCTGATCTAAACTAATTCCTAAATCGGCGGCTTTTTGCGTGATTTGCTCATAAGTTAGACTTTCATGAATCGCATTAGCAATCAAAGCAATTCCCGATGCTCTAGCACCACCAGCACAGTGAATTAATATTGGCTTGGGTAAATCGGCAATTTCCTCAAGTGCTGCTTTGGTTAACTCTTGATTTGGTTCTGTAGGTTTTAAGGGGATATTGGTATATTGCAGTCCAGCCGCTTCTGCTTGCTGCTGTTCATCACTCAAAAAACCCTGCTCATCAGGCGATCGCAAATTGATCACCGATTTGAACCCCTCAGCTGCTGCTTGTTGTAATTGCTCTGGGGTCAGTTGTCCAGCTGCACTTAGATCATCGCTAATCTTTTTAGAGTTTGTCATATTTAGTACACTAAGCCAATAAACTTATCGTATTTTACCCGTAATACTATCAGAATTGCCCTCATCCCTGTTTGGGATATTGGTAACAGTACTTGTTTTTCGTGCTTGGTTGTGAAATGATGCTTTTATAAAATACTACAATTCGATTGATTTACCGTAGTATTTGATAGATATCAAAAACAATCCACCATCAACAAAATGACAAGCACAGAAATTCGTACAACTCAAGTTAAAGTCCCAAACGGTGATTTGCAAATTGATGCTTACCTAGCTGAACCTATAAAAGAGGGAAAATTCCCCGCCGTGATTGTGATTCAGGAAATCTTTGGGGTAAATATTCATATTCGGGAAGTTGCTGAGAAGTTAGCTAAGGAGGGATATGTAGCGATCGCCCCTGCACTTTATCAGCGCACTGCTCCTGGTTTCGAGGCTAAATATACCCAAGAAGATATCCAGCGTGGTAGAACCTATAAAGAGCAGACCACAGCAAAGGAAATAGTGAGCGATATTCAAGCGGCGATCACTTATTTGAGAACTCTGCCAAATGTCCAAAAAGATGCGATCGGCTCCATTGGTTTCTGCTTTGGTGGTCACGTTGTCTACTTAGCAGCCACTCTGCCAGACATTAAAGTTACAGCATCCTTCTACGGTGGCGGAATTACCAGCTCTACACCCGGTGGTGGTGAACCCACTATTACCCATACTTCCAAAATTAAAGCCCCCATTTACGCCTTCTTTGGCACTGAAGATCAAGGCATCCCGCTAGAACACACAGAGCAAATTGAAGCCGAATTAAAGAAACATCAAATCACTCATAAAATCTTCCGCTATGAGGGCGCAGGGCATGGGTTTTTCTGCAACCATCGCGCCAGCTACAATCCCGAAGCTGCGGCCGATGCTTGGCAACAAGTCTTAGAACTATTCCAAAAAAACCTTCAACTGCAAACAGCCTAAACCTTAATGAAACCTCCACGCCCCTGGAGGGTTTAAAATTTCACTCAGCACTTTTCTAACGCAACTCAAAACCCAAATTTTTCAAAGCTTCCCGCAGGCGATCGCGTCCCGATAAAGATTCAGCAAACGCTACTCGTTTAGCTGAGTGTTCTGACCAATCACCAGTAACATTCATCTGTTGGGAATTGTAGAATGTTTTCATAATTTGGTTATAAACAGCAATTTCTTTGTCTTGTTTCTCCAATTGATAAGTCTCCCGATGCAATACGGCTGCTTGGGGTAAACGCGGTTTAACTTCCACGTTTACGGATGAATCTGCGTAACCAACACACAACCCAAAAACTGCAAAGACATGAGGCGGTAAATTTAAAATTTCTGCCACTGCGTCTGGACGGTTACGCAACGCGCCAATATAAACTGTTCCCAAACCCAAAGATTCTGCTGCGACAACAGCATTTTGTGCCGCCAATGTTGCATCTATAGCCGCCGTCAGAAACATTTCGAGATAATCTAAACCTTCATGGGATAATCCTTGACTGTCAGCGACGTATGTTAGTCTCGCCAAATCTGCTAACCACACTAGAAATAAAGGACACTGGCGAATATGCGCTTGGTTATTCGCCAACTGCGATAACTTCTCTTTACGTTGTGCATCTTCTACTGCAACTACACTCCACGTCTGGAGATTTGAGGAAGTTGATGCAGATTGGGCTGCTGCTACCAAAGTTTCTAGAGTATTTGATGGTAGGCGATCGCTCAAGTAAGCGCGGATTGAACGATGGGACAGCAAATTAGATATTGTCTCATTCCAAGGAATATCTGCATTAAATGCATCTGCACCATAACGACGATTGAGCAACTCAGTACGATTGGTCATAATTACGAACTACTAATTATAAATTACGAATTATTTAGTTTTGGGTGAAAAAGCTGCATATTGCTCAGGTGTAAGCATCGCTTCTTTGACGTTAATTGCTTTGGGAATCAATTTCAGTTCATAGAATTTATCAGCAACTTGCTGCTGAAGAGTAATTAATTCTTGAGAAATTGGTGTAATGCCAAACTTTCTTCTATTAGTACTTTTTTGCATCGTTTCCAAATCAATGCCTAAAACGGGGGAGAGACTTGCAGCTACTTCATCTCGATGTTGATCAGCCCATTGTTCAAAATTTTGAATTTCTTCTAGTAATGTCTTAATAATTTCTGGCTGCTGGTTAGCAAATTTTTGGCTGGCAAGGTAATATCCTCCTTGTTTATTAATTCCTGTGCCATCAATTAATACACGGGCATCAGTACCTTTCTCGGCTGCTGCGTAAAATGGGTCCCAAATTGACCAACCATCAATACTACCTCTGACAAAGGCAGCACGAGCATCGGCTGGTGGTAAATATATAGGTTGAATATCACTATATTTCAAACCATATTTTTCTAAAATTTGCACTAGCATATAATGGGCGCTAGAACCTTTTTGGAAAGCAATCTTTTTCCCTTTGAGATCGTTGACTGTTTTGATGGCAGAATTTTTGGAAACAAGAATTGCTGAACTAGCAGGACTTGGAGCAATTCCGGCGATATATGTAATTGCAGTACCTCCTGCTTGGGCAAAAATTGGTGGCGATTCTCCAGTATGTCCTAAGTCAATACTGCCAACATTCATGGCTTCTAAAAGCTGTGGCCCAGCCGGAAATTCAATCCATTCAACAGATACACCTTCAGGTTGTAATCGCTTTTCTAAAAGCCCTTTACTTTTCAGGAGAATTGCTGATTTTTGATAGCCTATTCTGACTACTGATGCTTTCGTTTGAGTGGAATTATTGGCAGATACAGCAGTAGTATTAGTTGGATTATTTACTGTACAAGCAGCAAATAGCAAGCTGACACATAAACCAGTAATGAATGCCCCAATAAATTTTATCGAGACAATAGATAATAATCGTCTTTGATTGGCAAATTTGAAAATAACCCATTTTTGCCCATAGATTATTACGCGCTGAAATAAAAATTTCAACATTAAATTTTACCTCTTTTTTCGGATGAAATACTAAGCTGTTTAATTGACAGTATTTTTAGAACAAGTCATGATGATCAGTCAACTAAATTTAGATTTTACCATAATTTACGGTAAATCAGTCGAATTAGTGTATTATCTTTATAAGATAGTAGCATCCCATAAAAACTTTAGTAAATGAGTGTTTACTGTTACAATTTAAATCCAGTTGCTTATCTAATAAAAATCTGGTATGGTGCTCGTTTTTATATTTTAATCACAGTAAATCAGCAAAATTGAAGTATCTTACTAAAATTGCCATAGTTTGAAATTCGCTACTTTCACCATATAAACTATCAGCCAGTAACAGTTAAATATTAAAGTCTTCTATCAATTAATTTTGTAATAATTTCTGACGCTAAATCTATTTTAGTTTTATACTTATCTTCTTTTTTGAGCGTTTCTTTAGGGGATATTTTAAAAGTCCTATTATTCTCGTTCCCATGCAGAGCATGGGAATGGCTGATTAGAGGCTCTGCCTCCAGACATTGAGCCAGAGACTCAATGAATGCATTCCCAGGCGGAGCCTGGGAACGAGGAACAAACTACCTTTTAAGCAAAACGCTTATGTATGGGTAATTTTGCCAGTTTTGCCAAAATTTTTCTAGGCTCTTATTTTGGCAAAGGTATTGACTTAATGAAAGGTTATATTACAGTAAACTCCATAAGCATTGACTGCAAACGTTACCAGTATCTACTTTTCACACACTCCCTAGAAGAAAATATTCCCTAAGTAGGAGACAAAGAATAGGACAAGTGTCCTATTCTAATCATTACTATGGGAATAGAAAGAAAAAATGTCTGTAACAAAAGGGCTAGGAAGTTTAGATTTAGTTAGCAATCTTCGGCAGCAACTCAATCTTTCTCAGAAACAGTTTGCTGCTAAAATAGGAGTTTCCTATAAAACAGTTAACCGTTGGGAAAATGGGCATACAATGCCTTCACGGATAGCGCTAAAACTAATAGAAGAAATGTTATTGAAGATGGGTGAACCTGGCAAAAGATTACTGAGTCAGTATTTCCCCGAAGCAGAGTAGGGTTATGAGTCATAAGGTAAGAGCATCTAAACCCGAAAACATCTTTGGTGCTAAAAGAGAGAAAGTAGCACTGATAACGAAGCAACTCCTGCACTATGGTATTGCTTTACTATCCGTTGGTTTAGCACTACAGACAACCCTACTACTAAGTCCATATCTAAGTGCAACGCCTGCTGCGCTGTTTTTTGCTGCGGTGATGGTGAGTGCTTGGTACGGTGGCTTGGCTCCGGGATTAGTTGCAACAGTTTTGTCTACTTTGGCAGTCAACTACTACTTTTTCAAGCCGCTTTATCCACAGAAAATTACAGATTTGAACATTTTAGTGCCCCTGGTCGTGTTCATGCTGACAGCAGGGTTAATCAGCTTGCTCAACGAATCACGCCGCACAGCCCAAGAAAAAGCTGAGGCGAGCTTGAAGTCACTACACCAAAGTGAGATTTTAGTAAAGTCTAATGAAGAAGCACTGCGACAACAAGAAATACAACTTCGCTTGATTACCGATACGCTGCCAGTTCTGATTTCTTTTGTAGATTCAGAACGGCGCTACCGTTTTAATAACCGAGCATATCAAGAGTGGTTTGGGCATTCGGCGGCAGAAGTTTATGGAAAGTATCTTTGGGAAGTTTTGGGTGAAACCGCTTATGAAGTAGTTCGTCCCTATGTAGAAAAAGTACTGGCAGGAGAACAGGTTACTTTTGAAAGTCAAATTCCTTATGAAGATGGTGGCACACGCTACATTAATGCTATTTACGTTCCTCAGTTTAATAATCAAGGAACTGTTGAAGGGTATGCAGCGTTGATTACTGACATCAGCGAACAACAAGCTGCGCTACGCTCACGCAATCAGGCAGAAGCAGCGTTGCGTGAAAGTGAAGCCCGCTTTCGCTACATGACAGACACCGCTCCTGTACTGGTGTGGATGTCCGGCACTGATACACTTTGTAACTACTTTAATAAACCCTGGCTAGATTTTACCGGGCGGACTCTAGAGCAAGAGATGGGCAATGGCTGGGCTGAAGGTGTTCATCCTGATGATTTTCAGCGTTGTTTAAATACATACATCAATGCCTTTGATGCCCGACAAAAATTTACAATGGAATATCGCCTTAGACGCTTTGATGGCGAATACCGTTGGCTTTTTGATACTGGTGTGCCTCGGTTCGCACCAATAGGGGAGTTTATCGGCTATATCGGCTCCTGTGTTGATATCCACGATCGCAAGCTAGCAGAAAAAGCGCTACGTGACAGCGAGGAGCGATACCGAATTTTAACAGAAGTGTCGCCACAGGCGATTTGGATGGGCGATAGCCGTGATGGTATTACCTATTGCAATCAATACTGGTTTGACTACAGTGGGCTGACAATGGAGCAGACTGCTGGCTATGGCTGGATTGATATCATTCACCCTAATGACCGCGATCGCGTTTTTAAAACTTCGATGCAGGCGGTTACTAATGCTACAAATTACGAAATAGAAATTCGCTTCCGTCGAGTTTCTGATCATAGCTATCGGTGGCATATTGTCCGGGGTTTACCATTTCGAGATGCAGCCGGACAGATTATCAAATGGGTGGGCATCGCCAGCGACATTCACGATCGCAAAGTTGCCGAAGACTCCCTGCAACAACTCAACGAAGTTCTAGAGCAACGGATTCAAGAGCGCACAGCCCAACTTGAAGCCACCAACAAAGAACTCGAATCCTTCTCCTATTCAGTTTCTCACGACTTGCGATCGCCGCTTCGTCACATCGCCGGATTTATAGAATTGTTAGAAAAGCTCCATAGCTCAACCAGCTTAGATGAAACGAGTCAACGTTATTTGGGAATCATCGCCCAAACAGCAAAACAGGCAGGAATATTGATCGATGAGTTGCTGACATTTTCTCGCATGGGGCGCACCGAAATGCGCTACATCAACCTCAATATGGAGGAATTGGTACAAGAAGTAAAACGCGATTTGATCACAGAAAGCTCAGGACGCATCATCCATTGGCAGATAGAATCATTGCCAGAAGTGCAGGGCGACCCCTCCATGCTGCGGCTCGTGCTTCGCAACTTGATCGGCAATGCCGTAAAATATACCCAGACTCGAAACCCAGCAGAAATTACTGTTGGGAGTATTAATTATGAAAACGAAGTTGTCTTTTTTATCCAAGATAACGGCGTAGGCTTTAATATGCAATATGTCCACAAGCTATTCGGAGTATTTCAACGCCTGCATAGCGACCCAAAATTTGAAGGTACTGGTGTTGGATTGGCTAACGTGCAACGCATTATTCATCGACATAATGGCCGAGTCTGGGCAGAGGCTATAGTTGATCGGGGAGCCACCTTTTATTTCTCGCTGCCTAAGTTGCTGACAAAGGAGGGTGAATGAAAGAACTCAAGCGAATTCTGCTGATTGAAGACAGCGCCAACGATGCAGAGTTAATCCTAGCTGCTTTGTCGGAAAATCATCTCGCCAACGAAGTGGTGGTGGTACGTGATGGAGAAGAAGCCCTAGATTATCTTTATCGCCGGGGGTTGTTTCGGTTGCGAATGGAAGGGTATCCTGTTGTAGTGCTGCTCGATTTGAAACTACCCAAAATCGACGGGCTAGAAGTACTGGCACAACTCAAATCTGACCCAGTAATGCGAGTAATTCCAGTCGTGGTACTCACCTCTTCCCGTGAAGAGCCAGACTTAGTTCGATGCTATGAGTTAGGGGTGAATGCCTATGTTGTTAAGCCAGTAGATTACCATGAGTTTGTCAATTCTATTAAGACTGTTGGACTGTTTTGGGCAGTGATCAATCAGCCTCCCGTTGGTGCTTTACCTCCTGCACCTCATCGTCAAGAGGAGAGCCACTGATGAATGTCCTGCGTTTCCTGCTTTTGGAAGACAGTCTCTTAGATGCAGAACTTGCCCAAGCGATGTTAACCGAAGGGGGAATTAATTGCGAACTGATCCGAGTCGAAACCGGCGCTGATTTCCTGGCTGCTGTAAAAATAGAGACTTTCGATTTAATTCTTGCTGATTATGCCTTGCCATCTTTTGATGGAATTTCTGCTCTGGAAATTGCCCGAAATCATTGTCCAGAAGTTCCTTTTATCTTTGTCTCTGCCGCACTGGGTGAAGAATTGGCGATCGAAGCTTTAAAGAACGGTGCAACGGATTATGTGTTGAAGCAACGACTAGGGCGGTTAGTTCCCTCGGTACAACGGGCATTGCGGGAAGCTAAGGAACGGCGTAAGCGCCAGCAAGCAGAGGAGTCCTTACAGAAGAGTGAAGCCAAGTATCGCCGAATTGTTGATACCTCTTATGAGGGAATCTGGATGATTGACTCTCAATCACGAACAGAGTTTGTGAATCAGCGTTTGTCACAGATGTTGGGCTATACAGCAGAGGAGATGCTCGGTTGTTCCATGTTTAATTTTATGGATCAGGCTGATGGTACAGCCGAAGAGAAACTAGAATGGCTAAAGCGAGAAGGAAGTGAGCTTAAAGAAAGTCGATTCTGCTGCAAAGATGGTTCGTACATCTGGACACTGATTTCTGCTAGAGCTATTTTTGGTGAACAAAATGAGTTCTTAGGGGCGATCGCTATGTTAACTGATATCACCGATCGCAAACAAACCGCAGAAGAACGCGATCGCCTTTTGCAACTGGAAAAATTAGCTCGTGCCGAAGCAGAGTCAGCTAATCGAATAAAAGATGAGTTTTTGGCAGTCCTTTCCCATGAATTGCGATCGCCCCTAAATCCGATTCTTGGTTGGGCAAAACTATTGCAGAGTCGTAAATTTGATGAAACAGCGCTCAAAAAAGCCCTTGAAACCATTGAGCGCAATGCCAAATTACAAGCTCAACTAATTGAAGACTTGCTGGATGTTTCTCGCATCCTCCAAGGCAAACTCAATCTCAATATGATGCCAGTCAATTTAGCATCCACCATTGAAGCCGCAATGGAGACAGTGCGTTTGGCAGCAGAGGCTAAAACTATTCAAATTGAGATGATGCTTGATCCAACTGTGGGCAAAGTTCTGGGTGATTCAGCTCGCTTACAGCAAGTCCTTTGGAACCTGTTATCGAATGCTGTCAAGTTCACAGCAACAGAAGGAAAAGTAAATGTGCGATTGGAGTGCATCGACGCTCAGGCACAAGTTACAGTGAGCGACACAGGTAAGGGCATTCACCCCGACTTTATACCTCATGTATTTGATTATTTCCGTCAGAGTGACAGTACAACAACTAGAAAGTTTGGTGGGCTAGGATTAGGTCTAGCGATCGCTCGTCACTTGATTGAGATGCACGGTGGAACGGTTTGGGCCGAAAGTCTTGGCGAGGATCAAGGAGCTATCTTTACAGTTAGATTACCGCTAATTAAGGACGGTGCAATTATCGAGGATAACCCGAATGCTGATCCCTCAACTGCCCTTCCTGTCTCCTCTCCGTTGATGGGGATACAAATCTTGATTGTGGATGACAATCCTGACACCCTCGACTTTTTTAGTTTTGTGCTGGAACATTTCGGAGCGATCGTCACCGCAGTAGCATCAGCAGATGAAGCATTACAAGCGCTAACACAGTCAAAGCCAGATATTTTACTCAGCGATATTGGAATGCCAGAAATCAACGGCTACATGCTAATACAACAGGTGCGCGCTCTGGAAGCAGAAGTAGGGGGAAAACAACTTCCAGCGATCGCTTTGACTGCTTATGCAGGGGAAATTGATCAGCAGCAAGCACTAAAAGCCGGGTTTCAACAGCATATCGTTAAACCCATAGCACCAGAGGATTTGCTCTTAGCGATTTGCAATTTGATTGGATGTGGTTAAAATTTAAGATTTTACAATCGACCAATGCGTTCAGTACAGTTATCAATCAAAATAGAAAAATTTTATATCTATTGCATCCAAACGAAAATTGCTGTATGCAAAAATTAACACAAGTCTCTGAGATAATCAACCAATGACTTGGGCATCTGGACAAAAGTTACACCGCGATCGGTATGAAATTAAACAAGATTTAAGACAGGAGAACTTTGCTATTACTTATCTTGCTGAGGATCGGGATGACAGGAAAGTTGTGATTAAAACATTGAATTCCAATTTGCTGAATCAATTAAGTAACGAAGACCGCGATCGCTTAAAATCAGGTTTTGCAGATGAATCCCGTAAACTAGCAATATGTAAACACCCGAATATTGTCCAAGTCATTGATACCTTCGAGGAAGGTGATTTAAAATGCATGGTCATGGAGCATATTCTAGGAGATAATTTAGCCAAGATTGTCGAACCGCGAGGATTTCTCCCTGAAAAAGAGGCTTTAGATTACATCCAACAAATTGGAAAAGCACTCATCGTAGTGCATGAACAAGGATTTTTACATCGAAATGTGAAACCAGAAAATATCATTTTGCGGGCGGGTACGCATCAGGTTGTTTTGATAAACTTCGACTTAGCACGAAGATTTGTTGATAACCCAGTGTCAAGTCGCGGTAACTTGGTTGATAAATTTACACCAATTGAACTGTATTCCAACTCTCCTAGACAACAGGCGCGGCGTAAACCTTGGACTGATATTTATTCTCTTGCGGCAACTTTATATTTTTTATTAACAGGAAAGCAGCCAGAAAGTGCTATTGAGCGCCAAGATAATAATAAGCGTTTAATTCCACCTAAAGAATTGAATGATCAGATTAGCGATCGCGTCAATGATGCCATTATCCACGCAATGGAACTACAACCCGACAAGCGTCCCGAAACAGTGGAAGACTGGTTAAAAGAATTGGGTTTCAAAACAGCAGGTATTTTTCTTCCTAAACTTCCTTGGACACAACCCTTGTGGGCGTGGATATTAGAGATTATGGGTGTATTAGCATTATTCGCAGCCTTGATATCAGGAGTCAAAGACGGCACAGACTTATTCAAAGATTGGTTTATAGACAAATCAACACCCCCGACACAACAAACCCCATCGTCTTCCACTCAACCACAAAATAGGTAGTAGGCCACGTCTACACAAAAGTTAGTTTTAAAGTCGCATTAGTTGCTTTTGCGACTCCAATAGTTAGTTTTAAAGTTGCATTTGTTGCTTTTGCAACTCCAATAGTTAGTTTTGAAGTCGCATTAGTTGCTTTTACGACTCCAATAGTTAGTTTTAAAGTTGCATTAGTTGCTTTGGCGACTCCAATAGTTAGTTTTGAAGTCGCATTAGTTGCTTTTACGACTCCAATAGTTAGTTTTAAAGTCGCATTAGTTGCTTTTGCGACTCCAATAGTTAGTTCAGCAGCAATACAGTTCGGTTAACGTGTTTATTCCTTGAAGATCCCCCCAACCCCCCTTAAAAAGGCTTGCTCATATCTCTTTTACCCCCTTTTTAAGGGGGTCGCCACAGGCGGGGGGATCTTATCCGAACGGTAGTTCAGCAGTAGCCACAAGACCTCACCCTTCCTCTCTGCGCCTCTGCGTGAGCTTATTCAGCAACGCCAACCACGAGAACTCACAAAAAGCGTGTCACAATCAACATTAGCTATTAATAAATCTGGGCGTATGTTCTGGCAAGACGGACAGCTAATATACAACGGCAAATACAAAATAGAAAAATACTTGGGTGGTGGTGGTTTTGCAGTTACCTACCAAGCGATGCATATCGAGCTAAACCGCCGAGTCGTCATCAAAACCCCCAACATCAGCGTCCAACGAGATCCAGACTATCCCAAGTATGTTGAACGCTTCAAAAAAGAAGCAAAGATGCTAGCAATGTGTTGTACAGAATCACATCCTCATATTGTGCAAGTATTCGACTTTTTTGAAGAAGATGATCGCTACTGCTTAGAAATGCAATACATAGAAGGCCAGAGTTTATGGGAATACGTGCAACGCCAAGGGAAATTAGCCGAAACTGAAGCTATAAAATATATCCATTAAATGGGTTTAGCCTTGATAGAGGTACATAAAAAAGGAGTCTTTCATCTTGATGTCACCCCTCCCAATATTATGCTCAACTTTGATCCAAAGGTTCCTAACTTTGGCAAAGCGGTGTTGATAGACTTCGGTATTGCTGGCGATATGTCTCCACCAAGTACCCTGTCTAGGTCTTTTGGTAACAAAGCATTTGCACCTTATGAGTTAACACGCAAAGGGATTCGTCACCCAACAGTTGATATCTACTGCTTGGCTGGATCTTTATACTATGCCATCACTGGACAACGCCCGACCAATTCCTTTGACCGCAAGTATGAACAAGAGAAATTAGTACCACCAAAACAACTTGTCTCCAGTCTTAGCTATGGGGTAAATCAAGCGATTCTGCAAGGAATGGCATTAGAGGCAAAAGATCGACCCCAGACAATGGAAGAATGGTTAAATTTACTTTCTTCCTCGCAAACTAATCTCACAGAATTGATATTAGCTTCTGATGTGGGAGTAGATTACCAAAACCTAGAGAATTTACTCAAAGCGCAGCTATGGAAAGCAGCAGATGAGGAGACTACTAGAGTTATGCTGAAAGTAGCTAAAAGAGAACAGCAAGGCTGGCTTAATAATGAATCCATTCAAAACTTTCCCTGCACCGACTTAGGCACTATCGACCAACTATGGGTAAAATATAGTGATGGACATTTTGGTTTTAGCGTACAAAAACGCATCTGGCAAGTAGTAAAAGGTACGCATTATGCCAATCAAAGAACTTATATTAACTTTTGTAAGTATGTTGGATGGTATAATAAAAGCTGGTTATTAACTAATCAACTAACATTCAGTACTAACTCTCCTGAAGGTCATCTTCCTGGATGTCTTTTGGTATGGTTATGGGAGAGTTTTGAGAATAAATTTGAGAATAAAAAAGATGACTGGTGGGATATTATATCTTCTCTTTCATCAAAACTAACAAACTGTGACTCTCTAATATATAAAGGTTTTATCAATACTAAAAACTTAAAATAAAATTGTTTTTGTTACACAAGAATTGTACTGGGAATAGAAGAAAAAATTTCATAAGCTGTGAGTTATAGCTTTCCTATATTTTAGAATGCGGTATATGTAATATGCAGTAGGGCATAAATTATTTTATCCCTATGATAAATCTGCATTTATAGTCACCTTACATACACTCAACTAAAAAACTTCTCCACGCATTTAACAAATATCTCCACACCCATTCCCAACGCCGTCTCATCAAAATCAAATCGGGGATGATGATGAGGATAAGCCAAATCTTTCTCAGGATTCGCAGAACCTAGAAAGAAATAGCAACCAGGAACTTCTTGCAAGAAGAATGACATATCTTCAGCAGCCATAGTTTGGCATTCTGGCACAATACCCATCGGAGTTTCTATTACTTCTTCTGCTACAGACCGTACTAATTCCGCCATCTTCACATCATTAATTACTGGCGGATAAAGTGACCAATATTCTAAGTCATAACTCGCACCATGACTCTGACAAACTCCGGCAATAATCTGCTCGACGCGCTGATTAAAAAAGCCTTTAAAACTAGGATTAAAATACCTCACAGTGGCACTCATTCTAGCTGTATCAGCAATTACGTTCCGCTTGGTTCCAGCATGAAGTTCACCCACTGTAACCACTGCTGAATCAATAGGGTTAACATTCCGAGCAACAATGGTTTGCAAAGCATTCACAATTTGAGCAGCAACGACAACCGAATCAATAGTTTGATGGGGTAGTGCGCCGTGTCCCCCTTTACCCAAAATTGTGCAGTCAAAGCACTCTACAGCTGCCATCAACGCCCCAGCACGAACACCTACAGTCCCCAAGGGCAAATTATTCCACAGGTGTAAACCAATAATTGCGTCAACATCGGGATTTTTTAGTACCCCAGCTTCAATCATCGGCTTTGCGCCTCCTGGTGATTCTTCCGCAGGTTGAAAGATAATTTTCACCGTACCGGAGAAATCTTGGCGATGCTGCTGGAGATAGTAAGCTGTACCTAAAGCGATCGCAGTATGTCCATCATGTCCACAAGCGTGCATCACTCCATCATGCTGCGATTTGTACGGCACTTCGTTGAGTTCTTGGATTGGCAAAGCATCCATATCTGCCCGAATTGCTAAAACTTGGGGAGTGGGGAGTGGGGAGTGG
>NZ_WBKM01000009.1 GCF_015714725.1 Nostoc sp. WHI | reverse complement strand
CGGGATGGATCGCCCTTTCAGGGCTTGAATCGCTAGCGACGGGAACCCAGGGCCTTGCCCTGGGCTGTGATCTCTCGCCCGCTTCGGGGCTTGAAGCGGGACTGGCGGAGTTTCGGCTTTTTATTCTGGCAAACGGACTAACCGCAGATGAACGCGGATGAACGCGGATGAACGCGGATGAACGCGGATGAACGCGGATGAACGCGGATGAACGCGGATGAACGCGGATGAACGCGGATGAACGCGGATGAACGCGGATGAACGCGGATGAACGCCGATGAACGCCGATGAACGCCGATGAACATGGATGGAAGACAAAAAACCTTCATCCAAAATCTTATCTGCGTCCATCTGCGTCCATCTGCGGTTGGAAAATCTTTGTTTTCTCAACCTGCCATGCGTCCTCACCTATTTCAAAATCGCCTGGAGCTCCCAGGTTCGTTTGGCGGGTGGGGTTCCGGGGCCATTGTAGCCGAGGAGGCGGAAGGATTTGGCGCTGCGTTTCTTGTCGGCGAGGGCGGTTTCGAGGGAACTTTTCGCGATCGCGAGATTTGTTTTCGAGTTGTCGCCCTGCCAGGTGTAGCTGAGCACCGTTGCCGAGGGGACGTCGCGGACTTCG
The DNA here is from genome assembly GCF_015714725.1 of Nostoc sp. WHI. Taxonomy (GTDB): domain Bacteria; phylum Cyanobacteriota; class Cyanobacteriia; order Cyanobacteriales; family Nostocaceae; genus Nostoc. The sequence goes on along the minus strand of NZ_WBKM01000009.1, from coordinate 733 downwards.
AGGTTTTCCCCGGCGGGTCCGGTGGTTCCGACTTTTTCGCTTTGGTAGAGGAAGCCCATCGATGCCATTTCCATGCCGGATTCGCCGCGGTCCATCGCCATTTCGACGGGGGAGGTCATCGGGATGCCGTTTTTCTTGATATGGCCGAAGAGTTTGAAGAACGCGCGGTTCTGGCCTTTCTGGGTGGTGAAGGCGGCGCGGTATCTCGGGTAGGTTTTTTCGGTCACGCGGTCATACGGGCCCGGCTGCGGCCAGCCGACCGGCAGCGGGGCTTCGGAGACGTAGGAGGGCGGCGCTTTTGAGACCGGGGAATCGGCGGCGCAAGAGACGAGCAAACCGGGAAGGAGGAAGGAGAGAAATTTCATCCCGGAAGGGACGCTCGGGACCGGCGGATTACAAGGCGGCTTGCCACGGAGGATCGCTGACAGGCGGGGAATCCTCATTCGAGGCGGATGGAAATTTCCTTCTGCGCCTCCAGCTTGATGCCGGGCATGCCTTTCATCATTTCCATGGCAGCGGCGGGGTTCGCCTGATCGACCTTGCCGAGCTTCTTGATGTTGTCGGGGTTTTCCAACACCTTGCCCATTTCCATTTCCACCAGCGTGACGGTGTTGGCTTCGCGGTGGGTGGCGTTGGTTTCGGCGATGCCGGAATCGATGACGAGGCGCAGGCCGATCTTCATGTCGCCCATCATTTGCTTCATCATGGCCAGCTGCTCCGGGCCCATGTCTTC
>NZ_WBKM01000387.1 GCF_015714725.1 Nostoc sp. WHI | reverse complement strand
TGGAAAGCTTACCGCATTGATGAAGCGATCGCCGCTAGTAAATTGATGCAGGGAACCCCGGCACTACTCCAGCATGAAGGTGAGGGATGCGTAGAAGTTGGTCGCTCACATGGTCTTGCTGGGATTACGTTTCAGGGCAGTGGATGGGATAAGAAAACAATCACCCCAGAATATCAACTCCTGAAGGAATCAGGCATAGGATTAATTGTTTTTCTGCACGATGCTGACGACACTGGGCTAAAGAAACTCCAGACCTGCCAGGACTGTGCAGCCGAGGTTGGGATTGGATTTATTGGAATTAACCCTCACGACATCTGCCCCGATTTACCATATAAATCAAGTGACATCAAAGAAATCTTGGGGCAGATGGAAACACCAGAATTTATCCGCGCTCTTGAGCAGGAGATCCACGCGGCAGTAGCGCAGCGATGCCTACGGCAAGCTGCGCTAACGCAACAAGCAGAGGTAGATGTCGTTGATGATGACGACCAAAATCCGGTTGTAGCCTTTACCCAGCAAGCTTTTCAAGCTCTCTACGGAGATAAGAACTGGATTTGTGCTGCTGATAAGCTTTACTTCCACACTGGCAACCACTATAAACACTCTCCAGATTCCGCAGAGCGCAAAAGAATTTATGACTTTTGCAATTCCTTTGTGGTCGAGAACGAACAGGGTAAAAAGTCTTGTCCCTATGCTTCACCTAGTTCAGTCAAGAAGGTTTTGGAATGGGTAAAAATGGGGACAGAAATTGACCCAGAACTAATCAATCCTCCTGGCGTAAATTGCACTAATGGGATAGTCAGGGTTAAGTGGGAAGGCAGAGATTTTACAGTAAGATTAGACCCGCATACGCCCCAGGACTACTTCATTTATGAACCGTTAATTGAATATGACCCTAATGCTGACGATACATATTGTGAGCAACTTTTAGCTTGCTTAGACAAGCCACAACAAGAAATATTTCTTAGAAATATTGCTGCATCCCTTGACCTTCAAACTGTTAGAAAATTTAGAGGGAGAGAGGTAAAAGCAATGTTTGCAATTGGTCTTGGTTCTAATGGTAAAGATGCTCTGCGCGAATGTGTATCAACCATTTATGGGAAAAACGGATTAACTTCTGTTTCTTTGGGTGACTTTCAATCTTATGACGAAGGCAGAAAATTCGGACTAGCCCCACTTATATATAGTCGAGTTAACTGGGCTTCTGAAAACCCACAAACATCTAGGATTGATAGACTTCAAAGTTTAAAATTATTTGTCACTGGAGATACATTACATTGCGAACAGAAAGGGAAAGACCATATAGAGTTTTCTTCTAATGCAATAGGTATTTTCAACTTAAACGAGACTCCCGCATTTCAAGGCGTAATACAAGCAATCAAAGATAGGATTGCAATTCTAGAATTCAAGAAAACCTTTGTAGATAATCCTTCGCCAAATAACCTAAACGAGATAAAAGGCGACCCCCGATTCCGCTACGATCCAGAGTTTATTAGAACACATGTTGCCCCAGCATTCCTAAATAGAATGCTAAAAGCACTCAACAACCTTATAGAGTCAGGTATCAATTATGAATGCACAACCGACGCTTTCCACAACCTTCAGAGAGAGAATAATCATCTTTTTGACTTCATCTTAAGCGCAAATATAGGTTATGTGCCTGATGGGGAAATTACCGCACGAGCTTTATGGTCAATGCTAGAACAGCACTACATCGATAATGGGACGCTGACCATAGATGAGGGCAACCGCAGAACGTGGATCGACCAAGTTCGCCCCAGCGATAAAAACGTGAAGGGCATCAACCAAATCATCCCCCGCATCTCTCAACTATTCCCCAAAGCGGTCAAAGGGACTCGGTACTGCGATGTTGCTAAAAGAAACATTCCAGTACTTAAAGGCATTGGCATTTTGGAAGTTACCCGCACCACAATGGACTCAACCCGCACCACTTCCGCACCACTTTCCGCACCAGAAACCTCGCAAAATCAGGACTTCCGCACCACCCGCACCACTTTTTCTTCTTTACAGGAAAATAACATTGAAGAGTCAGAGATGAAAATTGAATTGCTTTCTCCTCCAGTGAAAAAAGAAGAATATGCCACCTCAACTGGTGCGGGTAGTGCGGAACCCTTGCAGGATAAGGAAAACTGCTGCGGTGAGTCCTGCGTCACTGGTGCGTCAAAGCTAGAAAGTGGTGCGGAACCCTTACAGAGCATGGAAAACTCATGCGTCACTGGTGCGTCAGAGCTAGAAAGTGGTGCGGAACCCTTACAGAGCATGGAAAACTCATGCGTCACTGGTGCGTCAGAGCTAGAAAGTGGTGCGGGTGAATCCGAGTCGGTGCGATCTGACGAAGATTCCAAGGTTTTAGCTTCTGTTGCGATCGCTTGTATCTTGGAATCCCCTAATCCAAGTTGGGAGGTGGTTAAGGATATTTTGAGTGAAATGGAAATTCTTTCTTACTCGGAACTGCACGGGTTTTTGACCTTGGGTGAATTCGCGCAACTTTATATGCTAGTACCAGCCGCCGAGAGGGAGGTTCACTTTGGCTCATAAAAATGGGTGGTCACTGCCACCCGTTAGCTTACTGTTTTATAAATAAACTACTTAAGGGTATCCGCCGTTCGCTATATTTACCCCAACAAACGGAATTGTTTGTTGGGAACTCGGTTGAAGTGCGATCGCTTAGGGCATCACCGTGCCAGAACCAAGATTCAACATTAAATCTACAAAAATTTACCCCGTTTTTGACCCCTTGTTAAGAATTATTCCTAAAAGGCTAAAACGCTTATACCGTAATCCCTTCAGCCTTTGTAAATAAATCTTGTGAAAGATTACAATTGTGCTGTTTTGTGCATGACACCGAAAATCGCCAAAATTCCCGATTTTCACCAATTCTCACCAATTAAACTCAATATATCCCAATCCTACAGAACGCAAATTCAAATTCATCGCTGATTTTTTTACCTCTTCAACATCTTCCAGTCACCAAATTCTCATTAGCTCAATAATTCCCAATAAATCCCAAAAGTCACCCGATTTATCCCCATATTTCCCAATGAGTTTTAAACACGCTTTAGAGGGTCTAAGCCTTGGAATCCATCTTTTTCTGACGCACAGTACGCCAAAAGGCGCGGAAAGTTTTTTGGAGCGAAAAATGATGATTTAAGTGAATTTCAAATCACTTGAACAAAAAAAAAATAATAAAGAACTACTTTTGTGCTACAAAAGCAGATGTACAGTTACTCTCTTCAACGCTGACTATTAAAGACTCAAATCTTCCTCCTGCTGATGCTGTTGTTTTAACTGCTGTCCATAATCTATAAGCTGCTGATTCCAATCACTAGCTTTGCACTTGATCCGCTTAGACTGTGGCAGTAGTTCCTTGGCAGCTCGTGCAGCTGCATTACCAGAATCGTCCGAGTCAAACGCCACCATAACATTAGGAATATGCTGCAATTGCTCCACTGGTAAGCTTTTGGGATTATCTACCGCCATGTACAGCGTTCTATTGGGTGGCACGTCGCCTCTAAGCTGATATTCCAGCATGGCAAAAGATATGGCATCGATGGGCGATTTCAAAAGCACCACTTTCTCTACAGGATCTGTTGGCTGGCCGCCTAAGTGGAAGTGAAACCAGCTATCACGTCTAACGGTTCCTTTCTCGTATCCCTTAAAAGTGTTGTTCTCGCCCCGTGTCCCCCGCAGGAACGCTCCTATTGCCTGGGGTTCTTCGCCAAGATTCCGCATCACGAACACAGTGTTTTGCTGGTCATCAGCGTAAACTAACCCCCGGTTATGCAGAACTTCCACAAAATTTGATGGTATCCCCCGTTTCTGGGTTAGGTAGTTGGAGACAGAAGACCACTTAGTTTTATCCTCAACTGGTAGCCTGAATTTGTCGCGTGGTTCTAACTGTATAATCTCCGATGCCACTGTTTTTGCTTTGGCGATCGCTGCTCGTTCTGCCCCAGCTTCCCCAAATCGCTCATGTAACCAGACAACCGCCTGCCGCAGATTGCAATTGTTGACGTGCATCACCAAATCAATCGCACCGCCTGATCCCTTTTGTTGATCGGGGGCGAAATCGTAGAATTTCTCGCCATCTATATTAATGATGTGTCCGTGACCCTTCCATTTTCCAAGATCATGGTGTAGCCCCAACTCCCAGGCGACATCCTCCAGGGGCAAGTCGCGCAGTTGTTGGGTTTTCAATTCCAGCGATCGTACAATTTCTTCTAGCCGTTGTCGCTCCTTCTCGCTGGCCCTAGCCCGTTGTTCTGCCCTCTCCAATCGCTCTGCCATAAAGGAGCGATCAGCCAGTTGGTGATTAATGGCTTGGAACTGGTCATCAGACTGAATCCTGGCAAGGTAATTCCTGGCTGATTCAAATGGTGTGGGTGCTAATTGGTTATTTGTAATGACTGCGGTGAGTGGTTCACTGTTAACGGCTTGGTAATATTCTTTGACTTTGGTGTGGGTTGCTTTGCTGCCCTTTACCCCGCGTTCAATGCCCAAAGGAGCGAGTGCAGCAGCATAACTATCTTGGAGTTTGGATAACTTTATGCTGGCAGCACCACCATTACCCCCAAACATTTCTTTGTGGCTTAACTGCTTAGTTTTGTCGTTGAGTGGAACAACATAAGCATGAATGTGGGGAGTTGCTTCATCTAAATGCAATTCTGCCCTAACGCACTTATCACCATAATTGTTGATTAGCCAAGCCCTGGAAGCAGAGGCGAAATCTACCATCCGGTCATCATCCCACTCACCAGCTAGTGACGGGTCATGAGGGCGAAAGTATTCGGGTGATGCCGATAAAAATATATCGCTACATAGCACGGCATCTTTGCGGGGTTTGTGCTTTGTGGTGCTGGCTATCTTAGTTTTTACTAATTCTTCAAGTGCTGTGCCATCCTCCATGCCAATCAGCCGGATATTTTTTTTAGTGGTGTCGGCATTCGGGGTATCTTGTAAACGGGCAGTATGTTTTTCACTACCGCCAACGTTGCCGAAAGATTTTAGTTTCTCAACGCGCAAGATTGCTAAAGCCACCATTGATTTTTACTCGAAGGTCAAAGGGAGTGCAAAAACCCCAGAGGGCGAACGAAACTTCTGTGTTCCAAGCGAAGCGAGGAATGGGCGCAGCCCACCCGCAGGGCGCAGAAGTGTAGTGAGTACACCACCAACATGGTACACCCAAGGCACATTATTTTTGTGGTAGTCTGTCTCCGGCTGGCGAAAAGCTTGCTGTGTAAGCTTTACAGGCAGATTTGGCGCATTTTTGGTTTGAGCGAAAAATTGTTGAGAGCAATTTCCCTACGACAGTCGTAGAGCAGTCGTAGACCAGTCGTAGAGAAACGAGCGATTACTGAAAGTGATTTCCTAAAGCAGTCGTAGAGCAGTCGTAGACCAGTCGTAGACTATTCGTAGAACAGTCGTAGAGAAATTGTAGTTTGGTATACAATTTCGTCATTTAAAGCCCACTAAATACATAGACTTAGCGGTGATTGTGATTGAGTTTGTAAAGGAAAATATTTCGGTTAGACTTTAATTCAGTTCTGCATTTTGATTCTGCAAAGTGAAAAAGTTCAGCGACGCTGCTGTGATTAATCCACGCAAACTTTTGCATGAAAAAAAATGAAACAGAAACAACAAGTAATTCTTTCAATTAAGCGAACTTTAGGTACTATCGACGGACAGATAATTAATTATCTTCAAACAGAACCCTTTGATTTAGGGAACTTGCCTGAGATAGTGATGTTGACCCTCAAAGAACATTGGTTGCCTTTCACCGTATCTGCTGATTCTGTGGATGGTGAAGAACTGAGGCAGAAGGCAATTTGGTCAATTAAAAAATTTTGTTGCACAAGCAGCTTTGATTCGTGAGGTTTTTCTGGAATCTAAAGTAAAAACTGCTGTGGTTGTGAACAATGTTGAAGTTAGCAACAGTGCAGATGATGTCAAATTGGTGTCTACCTCGGATGACCAAATCTGGGATGAAGACACTGACGGTTTGATGGATTTAGAACTGTCATCGGAAATGAAACAGATTAACAAGCTGTTTGGTGTTGAGTAGTAGTTGAGAAAAAGCTCATTTCTTCAATTGCCTTGGACATTTCCTCAAACACCCCGTAATCACCCCGTAATCACCCCTGTAATACGTTTTGGGTTTTTTATCCGGTTTCTAATTTTTCTCCTCAAACACCCCTCTTACACCCCGTAATCACCCCTTATGTGACTTCAGTGAAAACAATGTCTTGTACAACACAGTGGGTTACTGAGGAGCAACTTGATTCAATACGAGAAGATGCTGCAAATTGGGCATGATAATATTCACTGGTTATTGAGTCGCACAACAAATAGCGAAGAACTAGAGAAGAATCGCCGCAGTTTTCAGAGGGGTGAACTCATCGGGGGCTTTTGTCGTAATTATGTAGTTATTCCGTAGTATTTTTTGATGACTGTTGCTTATGCTTCTGCTTTTAAATTTTGGCTGTCAAAAACTTTCCGCCAAATATGGCGTACTGTGCGTCAGAAAAAGATGGATTACAGAGCTTAAAAGCTTTTAAGCGATTTTCAGGGTAATTGACCAATTATTGGGAGCAAATGGGAGACTTCTTGTAAGTATTGGGAACTGTTCGGATTTCTTGGGAATTTTTGAGCTAATGAGAATTTTGTGACTGGATGATGTAAAAGGTGTAAAAAGGTAAGAAAAAATTGGAGAATTGGGAGATATTGTCTAGATATTGGGAGATGTTGAATGTAGTTGGTAAGAATTGGGAAAATGGATGTTTTGTCGAGATTTTCTGTTAGACGCACGAATTTAGCAAAATCAAGGAACCAGTGCTAAAACTGTAATATTTCTTGATAAATGTGTCAATAATCACGGTTTGGGCGGTTTATCTTGAGACTAATTATCAATTAGATAGACAAAAAAAGGGTCAAAAACAGGGGTAAATTTTTTTTGTGGATTTTGTTTTTTTAATGTTGAGTCTTGGTTCTGTTTCAAGTCGAATGCTCAACGTTCACTTTCAAAGTGAACAACTACGATAGCAATGCGCGATCGCGCATCTTGTGGTCAACCTAATCCAAGATAAAATCAGGAGCGGGAAAAATGAAATTGATGATGAGCCAGGGGTAAGGGATGTCAGCCAAAAGCGAAGTGACAATAAAATTTAGCGGGTCACTGCCAACAGCTACACCAGCAGAGAATAAAAAAGTTGCAATCGAGTTGACTGATCAGAACGGCATAGTCTTTACCGCTCAAGTTAATGCAAAAAGTTGGCGGAAGGCTGAAACTAGCGCCTCGGAATTCGCAGACTGGGCTGGGGCTGTATCCGGCAAGCTTGGCCAACGAACAGAAAACGGGTTTGAAATTATTGATGCCGGAATTCAGCTTTTTGAAAAGAAGGCGAAGGAAGTCAAACCAGATGTAGGGGCTACTGTATCTGAAGCTGGTGCTTCTTCATAGACAGATTTTCTTGGCGCTCTCAGTTTTCTTTAAAAGCGATCGCTTTTCCAAAGCTTAGTGTTCTCATATATATATTCAAGATTGTCAGCATGACCATTACTACCGATACACAGCAGTTATCAGTCAATAATCAACCGATAACGCCAACAGATTCTCTACAATATCGTGCAATTGGGCGGCT
>NZ_WBKM01000126.1 GCF_015714725.1 Nostoc sp. WHI | reverse complement strand
AACCGACTATGACCCTTGTGTCCTGGTTGCCCTCCTCGCTTTTTACCACTCTTGTTTTTTTCTGGTTTTTTTTCCGCATGAAGTGGATCTGACGATGGGGGAATGCTGGAATTTTTTGATGTGCAATTGATTTTTTCTAATAACTCTTGATATTTGACCTCAAGTTCCGCCAGCCTTTTTTCTGATTGCTTTATATGCTGCCCCATTTTCTCCACCAGTTGTTTGATGCTGGCTGGAGTCTTTTCCCAATCTGAGTCGGAAATTTCAATTCCGTAGGCGAGGCAGTTTTCATCCATGCCTCTTAATCTACCACCTCAGTAACCCATTTTTGACTGTAGCGTTTCTTATCCTGTGAACGGTTACCATTAGTACGAGTTTACAAGTAAATTATGGGACTGAGCTTAACATAACTCCTGCATAACCTAAGAATAGGTTATATTTTATATAATTATTATATCCATTGTTTAACTAAAACCTCTCCAGAACTTCTATCAGGGCTAACGTGCAGATATTTACTCGTGGTATCCAAACTTGTATGCCCCAAAGTAGCCTGTAAGTACTATGAGATAAGCGTTTCAGCTTCGATGATGATTTGGGATAGCGATCGCTTACCATTGCTAAAAAGTTCCGATTTTAATTGGAGTCGGAACTAAAGAGCGATTTTTATGTGCTGTTCAACCCTTTTTACTCACTGAACCAGAATCAAAGTGTATAAAGTTCCAACTCCTCAATAAAATTCGGTACTTTATTCATTACTTTGCCCCTGGTGACAGTTTCCGTAACACTACCCCGTATTGCAGGTTGTTACATCTAATGACAAGCTGCTACACCTATAGATTATTAGTTAGGTACGATAATCAACCGAGGGAAATGAGTGCTGATTTAGAGAAAAACCTGCAAGCTGGCTGTGAAGCGACACCAACTTGGATAACAGGGGGTTGCTCTATCCACTGAGCTACGGAGGCAAGCACCTCCGGCAGGAATCGAACCTGCGACCAACCCTTCGCTTGCGAGGAGAAGCAAAATCTCACTCCATATCACAATTATAGCTGGGGATCTGTGAAAATAAGCCGTCCCGTCACTACGGTGGTCTATTTTCATAGACTCCCTAACTTTTATCATGACTCCAATGCTCCCTTAATTGCCTCACCGAATTCCACAGGCAGGTGGGTACAAACTTCGGATTTCCTGCTCAATTATCCGTCTTCCCGCTTGTTGAAGATGTGGTGTGTAGAGAACTGCAACTGCAAGAGTCCCTTGTTGGTTTCTTGTCCAGCAGTTTTCTCGGTCATGAGTTTCAACTCTTGTCTTAACGGAGGCAGACTCACCCACGTCAATCACATAGTCGATGCCATCTGTCCTTCTATCGAGAATAGCGTAAACGCCCGAATGGTCATATAGGTAGTTTGTATATGAATATGGCCCTTCAAACTCCCATCTTCCGATTGTGATAGTCATAAATTTACTTTTTCAAATATGTCAAACAGCTTTTACTTTTTTGAGTATAATTAAAGAATATAGAATTAGCTACTTTGACATATTTTAGTCCTCCAGCGAATAAGGGCAACTCAACTATGAAAGAGATCATCGCTGGCAACCTGATCCGCTACCGTAAAAGTCTAGGCTTGTCTCAAGAGCAACTTGCAGAACAAGCAGGGGTTACTCGCCAGAGTATTAATAACTACGAGAACGCCAAAACTTTACCAGACAGCAAAATCCTTTCTGCTCTGGCGAATGCTTTGGGCATTACACTCGATGACTTGCTACGCTCACAAGGTGAAGGACTACCCAACTTCCGGTTCCGCGCTTATGTAACATTCGACAAAAATGCCCAGTTTGCAGCCCAAATGCTACGAATGCTGCAAACTTATAACGCCCTAGAACAAGCCGTTGGCTTACCGACCTACACCCCAGAAAGTACACCTTGCCATCAAGTAGAAGGCAACGAAAAGCACATTCAGGCAATAGCTGCTTTGTTTCGCCATCGCTTGGGCTTGGGAGATGCTCCTATTGCCAACCTGTTTCAGTCTGTAGAAGAAATCGGCTTAAAAGTTTTACGCCAGTCCATTCCTATTAAAAATTTCTTTGGTCTTAGTGCTTGTAGTGATATTGAAGGTGCTTTTGTTTTGGTCAATACCCATAACATCACCATTGAACGTCAATTATTTACCCTTGCACATGAAATTGGACACCTTATCTTCCATCGTGTAGAGTACCAAAACACTCTAATTGAAGAAGGAACCAAAGAAGAAGAAAAAGCACGAGAAAAAGTAGCTAATTACTTTGCTAGTCATCTACTTGTGCCTCAAGCTGAATTTGAGCGAATGTATACACTTACCCAAGATATTGTCAAACTCAAACGGCATTTTCGGGTGAGTTACTTAGTTATCTTGAATCGTTTAACAGAAATGGGAATCATTGATTTTGCTAAAGAGAAAGCCAAAATATGTGCAATTTATAAAAAGCAACATGATGGTGCATCTTTGCAAAACTCAATGGAATTACCACCAGCACTGTCTGCGGATGATTATCCAGAAAATGAACGTTATGAATTTCTAATTTGGCAGTCCTTAAAATTGGGCAAGATTTCAGAGATGAAAGCAGCAGAACTTCTCAACTTAACTGTTGAAAAACTGCGGGTGCGTCGTCAAGAAAATGAGGTTTATGCAGTCGCTTAACGGAACAATTCTTGACGCAACAGCACTCATTGATTTTCGCTGGCTGAACGAGTGGGGGTGGCTACAACAGCACTACAGCCCGTTGTACATTGCCCAGGAACTTCTAGACTCAGATCAACTGGAAACCCAAACTCGTCAAGCTGCTAACCAATACTTAACACCTCTGGCTCTTTCCACAGAAGAGATGTTTGCCAGTTTTCTGGAATTTAACGTTAGAGCGCCCCTTTTGAGTGTCGCGGATCGATCTACAATTGCCATTGCCCGTCATCAATTGCTGATTTGTGCTAGTGATGATGGGCTAGTTATTGAAACCTGCAAGGCATACGGTGTTGCCTACACCAGAACACTGCGATTATTAGCTGAGATGGTAGAGACAGGACACAAAACAGTGATAGAGGTGACGACAATGGCTGATACCTTAATCAACGAGAGGGGTAAACACATCTCTCCCAGAGTTTTGGCGGATTGGAAAATAAGTCTACAGAAGTATGGCACGAGCTAAAAAATTTAATGTGGTTAGACTAAGTGCTTGAGTTAAAAATTTCTTGAAAAATTTTAACAGGTCTGCTGCTGTAATCTATTGAATAATTTATTTGTTTCGCTAAACTTTTAAGCTTTTCTCTTGAACAGCTTCATATTTAGAACCCAATCACTGAAACGGCTTTTCGCTTCTGCTCTGGCGTGACCTCCAGATAACGCTGCAACGTCCCCAGGTCGCTGTGACCAGAGATTTCTTGAATAGTTCTCAAAGGTATCCCAGCGCTTGACATTTGCGTGAGGGCAGTTCGCCTAAACGAATGGGTGCTGACTCCCTCTACCCCAATCCGCTTGCAGGCATCTCTTAGAATCTTGTCTGCCATGAATCGGGTCAGACGTTCAGTTACACCGCGCATACCTGGGAACATTGCCCCCGGTTTGGGCTGGTATTCGGTCAGCATTGCGGCTAGCCCTGGTGGGATGTCCACAATCCGGGTTTTATGCTTGCCTTTGGTGGTAGACTTGCGAAAAGTGATAGCACCAGATTTGATATCAGTCGTCTGGAGTGCTAGTGCTTCTGATACGCGACAACCAGTGAAAAGGCAAATCCCAAACAGAGCGCGATCGCGGGGAGTGAGAAATCCCTCCGTGAATAATCGCTTTAATTCGTCTTGGCTTAGTATTTTGCCTTGTCCGTTGCCGCTAACCTTCATGTTTTCTACTTTCTAGGGGATTACACGTTTGTACTAAAACGTGTAATTGATGACCCAAAGTATTGTAACTCCGTTAGCTCCCCCAACGCTCACTTTCGATATCAATTCCAACTTATCAATCGCAATCGCTACAACCCGCATTCCAACGTTGGATGATTAAACCTGCTTATGCTTGCAACGCGATTACCAATTGCAGGTATAATCTAGCCACCCTTGAACGCTTGCTTCACACCCTGTACCATGAATTCATCTAGGGTCAAATTCAACAACAAAAAGCATGGATGCCACCCACAAAGCCCAGGTCATCGATAACGAGAAAAAACTCCTCTCAGCAATGAAAACCAATAACGTGGAACTTTTGGATCAACTGCTTCACGATGAGCTTCTGTTTAACGGGCCTAGTGGCGAAACGGCAACCAAAGCGATGGATCTGGAAAATTACCGTTCGGGAAACATCAACCTGCATACACTTGAATCAAGTGATCTAATGCTAAACATGGTCGGAGACGACGTTGTTGTTGCCGTCACGGTAGAGATACTAGGAAACTATTTAGGGCAAGAAATTGATGGCAAATTCCGCTATCTCAGGGTTTGGAAGCTATTTGAAAACAACTGGAAAGTGATTGCAGGAAGTGTGGTTACGTTAAACACCGGCAACTGAAGAAGAAGAGAGCTTTGACTCAATACCTAGATGAGATTTTATTCACTCACTACCGTTGCTGTACCCTTTGGTACGGTGTCAACAATTGCCAAAATTTTAGGAATCAGCACGCTTATATCTGCTAATCGATTTGATGAGACATCTCCAAAATAGTAACATTCTGTGGTAAAAGAACATCAAGGAGCTTTTTTGACACAGAGACATGAGCGATATACTGAATCATATTGAAGAGAATCCTATTCGTTCTGTAAAAATATGCGCGAGTTGTTCAAGAAAGATTTCGGTTAAATCCTAAAAAGTATGAACAAGTAATTTTGACAATTTGTGGAGTAGTAAGATTACGAATTGGGGCACTTGTATTACCAGCAGAAATATACGCATTTACCTGAGAGAAAATGAATGCACATAGCCACGTTTTTTTGTCGGATTATTAACAACAAACATCTCAAACTCCTATTCTCTCGTCGAAACTAGCTGATTGCTCTCACTGGCGATCGCACCCTATAAGTTAGTCACAGAGATACTTGGGCAGTTTTCGGAGATGTCTAATGGAAGTAAGTTAAGATTTTTCAGCGTTTTTTATCCAGAAAATTTCCGTAATATCCCTAAATGAGTTTGTAGGTATTCACCAGTAAAATTCATCCAAGGAGTATGGAGAAATTAATGATACATAAGTTCCTGTGGTCGTGGTGGCGGCTGTGGAGGAGGGTAAAATTTAGTGTGTGCTATAATTGTGCGGTTGAGTAAATCAAAAATTCGAGAAAGCCAAATGTTCTAAAAAAAACGCTGCAAACATTGAGACATTTAATTTCTCTCAACTTTAAGTAATTCCCTGTAAAGGAGTAAAGGCAATGAATGCATTACTGCATAATCCAATTGCAGATATGTATGGAGTAGACTTTTTACTGTTTTATTGCTCTGTGATTGGGATAACTTTGGTAGTCTGCTGGCAGCTAATAAAAGATCCAACGAAAAACCAGCCTCTGCCGTTAATTCCTGCTGAACCAGATCCTTACGAAATCGCTTATTTGCGTTCCCAAGAAACAGGAATCGCCAATGTAGTTTTATTTGACTTGATTGTTCGGGGTTATTTGCAAGTCAGTGAACAATCCATCAGCCAAGTAGCAAATCATCCTGATGTATCTCAGCTACAGCCTATAGAGCGTGAGGTATTTGATCGATTGTCTTCCTCATCCACAGCGAAAACATCTCTTTCGTTGGCAACCAAGAGCATCCAGTTATACTGCAATGCTTATGAAGAGAAACTGCAAAATGAGCAACTGTTGTATGCTTTCCAGTGGCAAATAAGGAATATCATAGTTGTCTTGATTGGGGCGATGATTATTTTCAGTTTGTGGGGCTATAAGCTGCTCATAGTCTTGGGTAAAGGAGGCCATGAGGAAAGTTTTTTAGTTTCAATTAGCTTCTTTTACATTGTCTTCCTACTGGGGTTTGTCAGTGACCTCCTACAGGGGTTTGTCAGTAACCGATCGCATCTAAGTCAGCGAGGAAAAGTGTATCTGCAACAACTTCAAGCAACATTTTCCCGATTGCAGCAGAAGGTAAAAAATGAGATCCCTTCTGTATTTGACTACAACTTAGTGGTGGCACTCTTTGGCGTTGAGGCACTGGCTGGAACCTCTTATAACTCATACTACAAAGCATTTTTTCCGCCAACATTTTCTAGAACAGCTAGTAGGGGAAGCAGATCGTCTGGTAGTTCGTCCAGCAGTAGTTCTGACAGTGGCTCCTCATGCAGTAGCAGTTTATGTAGTAGTAGTTCTGAGAGTAGCTCCTCGTGCAGTAGTAGCTCGTCTGATAGCTCATGCAGTAGCAGTTCATGTAGTAGTAGTTCTGACAGTGGCTCCTCATGCAGTAGTAGCTCATGTAGCAGCAGTTCCTGCGGTGGTGGTGGCTGTGGAGGAGGTTAACAGCAATGCTTTCTCATCTCCCTAGTTTAGGCGTGGGGTTGGGTTTTCGGGAACCGTTTAAAAGCGATCTGTTTCTCAACCGTCAGCAGGTTGACTTTTTAGAAATTGTTGCCGAACACTATCTAGATGCATCTTGGCAAAAACAGCAGGAGTTAGAATTGCTTGCTGCTCATTTCCCGATAATTCCCCACGCGATTAATCTTTCGTTAGGCAGTGCTGAAGGTTTGGATACAGATTATTTACGCAAACTTGCAGCTTTAATTAAGCAACTCAACCCGCCTTGGTGGAGTGAGCATATCTGCTTTACAAAAGCGGGTGGAATTGATATCGGGCATTTGTCCCCACTACCTTATACTCAAGAAGCTGTGGAAGTACTTTGTCGCAATATTGCCGAGGTGCGTCGCTGGATTGATGTACCACTGATTCTAGAAAATATCACTTACATGGTGACTCTTCCAGGTGCAGAAATGACTGAAGCCCAGTTTTTAGCCGAGGTGGTAGAACGTTCTGATTGTGGACTGTTATTAGATATAACGAATCTCCACACTAATGCTGTGAACTATGGGTATGATGTTCATGAGTTTTTGCAACAATTACCGTGCGATCGCATCGTACAATTACATTTTGTTGGTGGGCATTGGCATGATGGTGTATTAATTGACAGCCATTCGCAATCCACGCCAGTGGAAGTATGGCAACTTATGGAGGAAGTTGTTGCCCGTGTTCCAGTTAAAGGAATTATTCTAGAACGAGATGAAAACTTACCACCCTTTGCAGAATTGACAAAAGAACTGCAAAAAGCACGGGAAATTAGCAGGAGTTATGGCAGATGGGGTTAGCACAAACCCAGGAAGTTTTAGCCCAACTTTACACTAATACGGAATTTAGAGAGCGTTTCTTTGCTAATCCAGAAACTGTTGGTGCAGAGTTGGAGCTGAGTTGTGATGAAGCACAAAAGTTAGCTCAAGTTTCAGCACAAGAGGTAAACGTCTTTGCCAATTCTCTAAAGTGGAAGCGGTTAAGGGAAGTACGCGAACAACTTCCACGCACTGCGCGGACATTGGGTAAAAATTTTACTGCCTTGTTTTGGCGATATGCTCAAACCCATGTACCAAAAGGAATCAAAAAACACAGGGAAGATGCGATCGCTTTTGCTAATTTTATCGCTAGAGTTACTCAAGAAGAAAACATAGATCCACCTTGGATTAGTGATTTGGTGCGCTACGAAAAAACATGGTTGTTGGCTTATGAACCTACTAGGCGCTTAATTGTGTGTTGGTTTCATTATCCTGTTGGCATAGCGAGTTCAGACACGATGAATCGCCAACTAACGATCGCAATTTGGTTTCGGTTTTCAAAGCTATTGCAACTGCGACATATTGTGCGCTCGCTATAGCGTGTTAATTACCAGGTAGTCCACGATAAAATAATCTTTCTCTGGCGATCGCTCAAGGATTGAAAATACAATTAATGTATAACCTCAATCTCATTTCAGAATATAAAAGCTTTGGTGGCAAACTCGGCTTTTACAGTCATCCCTCCTCAACGTGTAACGGTGATGCAAATATTGTCGAAATGTTGATAGTGAACAACGGGCGAAATTGACGGTGATTCGATTCAACTATATATTGCTGCGGGAAAGCTACAGCAATTGATGGTAATTTTGTTTGCTCAAAGTTCTTTGCACTTTTAAACGGTTGCTTTAGTTTTTTAAATAAAGACTCGTCTATTAATAATTTATCGCCTACCAGATTTACGAGAGAGTCCCAGATGTTCGGTTGTTCTGAATCGTCAGCTTCTACTTTGGCATTACTCAAATTTTCGACGTGGATGTAATCTAACCAAGCTTTGAGTAATTCTCGAATCTGTGAATCTTCCGCCATCTCTGTTTCTCCCCTCGCACCCAATCATGAATCACAGGTAAAAAGACTCTAAAAGTAGAGATTACCTGAGAATTTACCCCAAGTCACTCATCCCCTAGTAAGGCTTCGAGCTTGTTTAAAAGGTTTACTAGCTGCTTTTGCTTTCTAGGTTCTTTCCAAAGCTGACGCTTCTTAATGCGCTGGGTGATATTTTGGAGGCGGTCTGGTATTTGGTTAGTTGTTTTAGATGAGGATGTTTGTTCATCATCCGTCCAAGCTGTGATTTTTTCTTTGATTTGGCTTAAAGACCAATCCGATGCTATCGCTTCGGACAAAAGTTTTTTTCGGATTTCATTATTTCTTACCCGCGCCAAGACTTGTGCTTTGGTGTATTCCAGTTTCCCGGAACGCAGTGCTATTAAAATTTCTTCGGGCAGATTGAGCAAAGGTAAGCGTGTGGTAATGAACGATAGCCAATTCATGAGTCCCAGGCTCAAAAACACCTCTTGTACCGTTTTCACTTGTTCTTCATCTGGGTTAGGAGAAACCTTTCTCCTAGATTCATTTTTCTCGGCTAACTGGTCAGAAATGTTGTCCTCAGATTGCGGATTATCTGGGTTAGGAGAAACGTTTTTCCTAGATTCATTTTTCTCGGCTAACTGGTCAGAAACGTTGTCCTCAGATTGTGGATTATCTGGGTTAGGAGAAACGTTTTTCCTAGATTCATTTTTCTCGGCTAACTGGTCAGAAATGTTGTTCTCAGATTGTGGATTATCTGAGTTAGGAGAAACGTTTTTCCTAGATTCATTTAATGAGTCTTTTGACGGCTGTTCCCCCTTGCTGTGAGCGTTTTTCATTCGGTACAGCAAGGATTTGACGGCTTCTACATCGCAATGCAACCGGATTGCCAACAGGTGCAAGATCCCTTCAGTTTCTTCAACAGGGTTAAGGTCTTCTCGTTGCAGGTTTTCAATCAAAGCCAACTGAAACGCTTGGTCATCAGATAGCTCACGCACAACCACAGGCGCGACTTCAAGCAAAGCTTCAAGTCCTGCCCTATAGCGTCGTTCTCCTGCTACTAATTCGTATTTCCCAGAGCCTATTGGACGCACCAACAGAGGTTGAAGGATGCCATGCTGCTTGACTGACGAGACTAATTCTTTTAATGCTTGTGGGTCAAAGTATCGTCTGGGCTGCTGTTGGGGTAGAACTATATCTGAGAGTTGGATTTGAGTTTCAGTAGCGGCTGGCAACTCGGCATCTGGGGAGGATAACCAAGGTGCAGGTGGTGGAGTTGTAATTTGACCCCCAAAAGGTTTGTCTGTTTGTTTGCGTCGGTTCATAAAGCCTCCAAAGCCTTGGCGATTTCTTCAAGAATAGCGACTACAGGATGTTTTTGGTCAAATACTGCTAGGGGCGCACGTTCTTCTGACGCATCGACAAAAGCGGTAGCTCTAGGGATGGGTGGGAAGATCCGACCCCAAGCTGAAAGTTGAGATTGGATAGCTGCCAATGCGCGTTTATCGGCTGAATTCTGTTGAGCATACCGAGTGGGAACAAACCCTGCTATTTGGATTTTACGGTTGGCTTTATTTTTTACGTGGGTGATAGTTTGTAAAAGTTCGTCTGTTCCCTCGAAGGCTTTTATATGGGTTTCAACGGGAACGAGTACGTGTGTGGCCGCGACTAAGGCGATATAGGAAAGCAATCCTAAGCTGGGGGGACAATCTATAAGAATGAAGTCGTATTCATTTAGAACAGATTCAACGGCTTCCTTAAGGCGCAACTCGCGCATCACAGCACTGACTAACTGCATTTCGGCTCCACTTAAGACTCGGCTTGCTGGAACCAAGTCCATGCCGTGAATGCCCTCATGAATTGGTAAGGGCTGCTCATCGATAATGGCATCAGCAACGGTTTTTTGTAACTGAGATGGCACTAACCCCATGAATTTGGTCAAGGACGCTTGGGGGTCTACGTCGATGAGGAGAACGCGATGTTTTCGTCGTGCTAGGTGGTATCCCAAATTTTGGGTCAGTGTCGATTTGGCGACACCACCCGCTTGGTTAAACAGGGCGATAATGCGGCATGGAGGGTCAGAAGTTGACACTGGCTTTCGTTCCTAGAAGATACGATGATCTTTGGTCAACCGGCTCGGTTTTACTTTCCAGTTTATTGAAGTGTATCAGATGAGGAGAAGTTCTAGCTAAGACAGTAATTTCAGCAGTAGACTTTATAGAATCAAGCAATATTAAGTCATTCCTATGACAACCAAACAAGCAATTTTTGAAGCGATTGAACAACTGCCAGAGCAGCACCAACAAGACGTGTTGCGGTATGTTCAACAGCTTGCACGTACTCAGAAATCACCAGATCCCAACCTTCCCAATTCCAGTAGCGACCCCCTGGCAAACTTCATTGGTGCAGTATCTCACGCCTCCCTAGCTGCCAACTTAGACTCGGAACTCTATGGCGACTAAGTGCTGAACTGGTCAAATGTACGTGCGCGGTGTGGTAAAAAGTAGCTATTAAGGGTGCATCATGGAGACAAACTATACATTCAAATTCAATTCTGATACTGCCTTATCAGCCCTCAAAGTAGGTAAATACGACCCGATTAACTTCTACGAGGCGCGTTTAGACCTGTTCAACCTTTCGGTAATGGCAGACTACGATCAGCTAATTTGCCTGCCCACACTAACTGCTATTGACAAATATTGGTATCAGATTGAAACAGCCCGAAAAGTACTTAGACAACTGGGTGGACGCGCATATATACAGCAAGGCTTTTCAGATCATCTTGCAGGTTTTTACTCATATCTCGGCTCAATACCTATCTTACCCCATTACAGGTTAGCGTTCGCTTTTTACTTCATCCTCTACCCACCAAAGAATTCGGTCTTTGTTGCCTCGGACTGGGAGCAATGCGATTTTGTGAGGTCGGACAAAAAAAGTGCGATCGCTAAAAATTATATTCAAGTACGGAGTGATTTTATTTACAAATAAAATATTGATTCGCAGGAGAATTCATCTTGATGAGATATCTCAAAAAGATTGCTAGTAAGTCATTTGACGATTATTTCCCAAAATATCTGTAACAAGCCTTTGATATTTAGTATCAATTACAGCAACCAATAGCTAAAGATGAGAACGCAAGTATAAAATTAATCAAGCAGTTTGAGGTTTAATAAAGGAATTAAAGATAGAAATACAAAAATTATCCCAACTTCCAGC
>NZ_WBKM01000057.1 GCF_015714725.1 Nostoc sp. WHI | reverse complement strand
CTATCTTTACTGTTCCCCAGCAACCCAGATAGCGTGGAATCCATAGGGGACTCGCTGGGGAATTATCACCCGCGCTACAGGTTCACCAGTTACATCTTGGGCATTCACTACTACTAATTCTGAAGTACCTGAACCCTCATCGTAGACGAAAGTCATCAACCAACCATCATCCTCAGCTATTGCACCAGGACGTGGCGCAAACACAGTTTCACCGCCATAGCGTCCCTGTCCGAATTGATGGGTTTGAGACTGACCACTGCTAAAGTCGTACTTAATAATACCTTCAAATAAAGGTAGGGGACTGTTCGCTGTTTTGTTAGTGTAGCCGTATCGGGTTTGTCGCCCTAATCGGTTTTCGTTGATGCGGGGGAATTCTGACGCTACATCATCTAACATTTCTTCATGCACTGCCCCCGTGTTGAGGTTAAATCGCCAGCGATGCAAGCGCGGGATATCTGCTTGGGTGTCGAGTTGCGAATCATCAGAACTAAAAGAAGTAGTAGAACTTATGCGACAGGCAATAAGCACTACTTCATCTTTATCTTCGTAAGCGTTGAGGGTATGGAAGACGTAGCAAGAGGGACTTTCAAACCAACGGATGCTACTGTTGTCACCGTGACGTGGTAAAATGCCAAAACGACTAGAGCGATCGCACTCAAACATCATTACAGGTTTTCCCTGTTGCGATCGCTCTGGGTTAAAAGTCAACGGCAAATCCATAAAAATCGTGTAGTTTTCGGTGATAGCGAAATCGTGCATTATCACCCCCATTGGCAGGTCAATTGGCACTGTCCACAATAGTTCACCTTGTGCTGAAACTACACTATATTTCAGGTATGGGGGGATGAACAAAGAGTAGCCAAAGAAGATCATCTCTCCTGTCACCGGGTCTACCTTCGGATGGGCTGTAAAGGCAGAAACCAGCTTGTCATTGTAAGTATACTGGCCAATGGTTTCTAATTCAGGAAGTTTGATGGCGTGAGGATTACCTCCCTCGTTCAACGCCAACATCTGACCAGCGTGCCACACTAAAGCAGTGTTGGCAGTATTTTTGTAGCCGCTATAGGGATTATTCAGCTGCGGTGGTTCTAAAAACCCAGTCCAGAGAGCCTTACCCGCTTCTCGTTCTTTTTTCCATGCAGTTGTCTGGACGTAGCGATTACGATAAGTAGCTATACCGTTGCTAATTTGCACACCATGCAACATCCCATCTCCATCAAACCAGTGATATTGACCGATGGGTGTCCATTGAGGGTTAGAGCCATTCCGTACAAACATCCCCAATAAATCAAGGGGTAATTCACCGATGACTGGCAACTTGTCGGTGGTGATTTCTTCATGGACTGGAGCAAAGTTGCGATCGAGATACGGATTGACTGCTATTGTTACCATGAGATTGATTTATGAAAATTACAGAATATGGTAATGTGATACATACGGCTCTTGGTGACTGATAACATTGATTGCTATCTTCAACCAATCAATATAAGCTTGTTCTCTGCGGATGACCAACTCCAGCACGAGCCTTTGCATTAGCTGCTCACGATTAGCAGATTCATTACCAAGTGATGGCAAATTGATAGTTTTACATTCGGTCAGCTTTTCGCTTCGAGCTGCCACTTGCTGTTCCAGTATATGAATGATGGTTTCATTCGGCAACTGCTTGGCAAAATTTAACTGGACAAGTAATGGTTCTCGAACAATCGGTAAGGGCTGGTGAGTCCCAAGCCATCCGACAAATTCGGCTTTCCCTGGCTCCGTCACGCTGTAGACTTTGCGGTTGGGTCGATTATGCTGAATTTCAATCTTACAGGTAATCCAGCCTTGCTCAACTAGCTTCTCAAGGGTTCTGTAAATTTGTGCCTGGTCAGCTGGCCACAAATGAGCAATATATTGATCAAAGCACCTGGTTTTGAGGTCGTAGCCCGTCATTTCTTGCTGCTGAAGAAGACCTAGAATTACATATGCTAGGGACATTAAGATGGTTTTCCCATAATTGATGTTTGCTCGATAGCTTCTATCTATATACTTGTTATAATTTTATGCTAATATATGATTAATCTAATATAAGATATAACTGCTATAAAAAATATGTTAACTGTAACACGTGCTAATCAGAAAACCGATACATGAACTGAGGTTGATAAATAAGTAGTCTGACATAATTAATTACACAGTGTTATTGCGAACACTTCTTACCCTACGGGTTCTCCAAGGGAGTACGCAATGACTGTAAATATCTTTGTCCGGTTACTTACCAAAGCAAAAATTATTTAAGCCATCGAAGACTATTGTAACGAGAGGATAAGTAACATTGACTTCTAACACCCTTTCACAAAGAATACGTCAACATAAATATCTACGTGATTTACGAAACAAATTACTATACCTTCACAAGATGTTGCTGGAGACAGAACGCATCGCCTACGAACAAGTTAGTGGACGAGTATCGAGCGGAGAACTCCTTCAACTCGTCATTGCTCATGAGCAATTTGCTTGGTTACATCGCATCTCTGAGGTAGTTGTGCAAGTTGATGAAATGCTCGAAGCTGATGAACCTATATCGCTGGACAATTTTCAAAAGTTGATTGCTGATGTCCGCACGCTGATTGTGCCGTTAGAGACGGGCAATACCTTTGAGAGAAAGTATTACAATGCTCTCCAGAGCGAACCTGCCGCCGTCTTGGCACATGCGGAGATATCAAGGCTTCTGATGTCTAAGGTTGAAGAGTAACTTACAGCGATCGCCAAAATCAACCCCAAGACCGCAGTGGCTCTCCTTAAAAAGGCTTGCTCATATCTCTTTTACCCCCTTTTTAAGGGGGTCGCCGCAGGCGGGGGGATCTTAACCCAAGCGTATTGATACCTAAAATCTCTCGTTCCCATGCTCTGCATGGGAATGGCTGATTAGGGGCTGCTGCCTCCAGTTAGACATTGAGCCAGAGACTCAATGAAGGCATTCCCAGGCTCCGCCTGGGAACGAGGAACCGCAGTGGCTCTCCTTAAAAAGGCTTGCTCATATCTCTTTTACCCCCTTTTCAAGGGGGTCGCCGCAGGCGGGGGGATCTTAACCCAAGCGTATTGATACCTAACATAGACTACGTGACTCGTGGGTAAGTTTTATTAACATTTTGATATTTTGCCAGAAGTGCTATATTGACACTTGACCCGACCGAGTACAAACTATGTATAAACCCACAGGACAGCGAAGCCGAGGTGTTGTACTCAGTACTACAAGACAGGAAGGGGAAGCAGGGGGAACAAGGGAATGAGCCAAAATCCTGGGCAAAGCAGGTTTTTTTCCCTACTCAAAGGTGTACCCCTAAGTCGCGTCCTCATAGTGCCCTTTCTGCTGCAAATCCTGCTAGCTGTGGCATTAACTGCATACTTATCGATTAGCAACGGGCAGAAGGCAGTCAATGATGTAGCTAGTGAATGGCGTCATGAAGTTGCTCATCGAGTAGAGCAGAATTTGCAGACTTATCTCTCAACGCCGCGTCAAATACTGGGCGATAACCAAAATATTGTTGACCTGGGGTTGCTGAAAATGCAGAGTCTT
This sequence comes from Nostoc sp. WHI, assembly GCF_015714725.1. Lineage (GTDB taxonomy): Bacteria > Cyanobacteriota > Cyanobacteriia > Cyanobacteriales > Nostocaceae > Nostoc. The sequence continues at coordinate 6,899 of NZ_WBKM01000057.1, read as the reverse complement.
GCAACCTGGGAGTCATACTTAATAAGACAATTAAAGATTTTTCCAGATGGGATTGCAATCACGGCAAGCAATGAACAACGAGAACACGTAGCAGTCCAAAAGCTAAGTGATGGTCAGTTTTTACTCAAAAAATCGGGGAAGTCTACTAATTATGACCTCTACACCTACAGAATTGACCTTAAAGGTCAACGGACTCAACTACCAGAGGTGATCAAAAACTATGATGGGCGATCGCAACTTAATTATAAAACAGCAGTTAACAAGAGAAGCTTCAACTTTAGTCAGATTTTAACACCCCTGACTGAGCCAACGCTGATGATAAGTGCATCTCAACCTATATATAACTCACAAGGTCAGTTACTCGGAGTCAACAGCACCTTAACTCAACTATCACAAATTGGGGATTTGCTGCAAAATATTAAAGTTGGCAAGTCGGGGCAAATCTTGATCATTGAGCGTTCGGGGCAGTTAATCGCCAGCTCAACAAAGGAAGAACCATTCCGCTTACAAAATGGGAAACCAATTAGGTTAGATGCTTCCCAGAGTGCTAATTCGTTCACTCAGGCAACAGCTAAATATTTAGTAAGTAAGTTTAATAACTTTGACCAGATTAAAGGTTTACAGCAATTAGATTTTTCCTTTGAAGGCAAACGGCATTTTTTAGAAGTCAGACCCCTACAAGGCGAACCAAATGTCAATTGGCTGATTGTGGTGGCTGTCCCGGAAGCAGACTTTATGGGGCAAATTGAAGGCAACACTCAAACTACAATTTTTCTTTGTTTAGGAGTCTTAGGAGTAGCGAGTGTATTGGGGATTGCGATCGCTCGTTGGATAACTCAGCCCATTTTATACTTAAGCAAAGCGGTAAAAGAGTTAGGCAAACAAGCAACTTCAGCCGATTTTACCAATGAAGAAGATTCAGTGGTGATTGTACAGGGCATTGATGAAGTGGAAGTGCTGGCTGGATCTTTCAACGAGATGGCGCAGCAGTTACACGCAACTTTTACCGCACTGGCTAGCAAAAATAAAGAATTAGAATTACAAGTTGACTTGCGAACTCAAGAGTTACAACAAGAGATTAAAGAACGTGTTAATAGTGAGCAAAAATTAGACCAGCATAATCGCGTACTGGTAGAACAGGCAGAATCCGCTCTGCGTGAGGCTAAAGAAACTGCCGAAGTGGCAAATCGTGCTAAAAATACCTTCTTAGCAAACATCACCGATGAATTGACGACTCCTCTCAACTCCATGCTTGAAATCACAAAAACATTTCAAGCTGAAGTCTGCGATTCTTTAAGCGAAGAACACCGCCAGTCAATAAATAGCCTGGAATCTAGCAGTAAGCATCTACTAGAATTGATCAACAATATCCTCGACTTGACAAAAATCGAATCCAGCAAAATAGAATTGCAACTAGCTCCTACATCTATTCGGGGATTATGTGACTCCAGCCTCAGTTTTGTCAAATATTTGGCATTGCAGAAAAATATTCAGCTAAGTGTACAAGTACCTGAAGGACTCGAACCCATCCAAGTCGATGAACGCCGCATCCGCCAAGCATTCATTAACCTGTTGAGCAATGCTGTTAAATTTACTTCAGACGCAGGTAAAGTCTGGATTGAAGTTCAGCCAAATTCTACAAATGAATATATCTTTTTCAGTGTGGTAGATACGGGTATTGGTATGCTTTCTGATGACCTTTTCAAATTATTTCAACCTTTTGTCCAGGTTGAAAATTCATACACCCGTCGATCCGCCGGTACTGGTTTAGGATTAGTGATGGTGCAAAGAATTGTAGAGTTGCACGGTGGTACTGTCCATGCCGAAAGTCAGTTAGGCAAAGGTAGTCGATTTACAGTTAAACTCCCCTGGAAAAAGTAGAGAGTAAATTAATACGCTTGGGTTAGTGATATTTAGTATTTGTAGATCCCCCCAACCCTCCTTAAAAAGCCTTGCTCATATATCTTTTACCCCCTTTTTAAGGGGGTCGCCGGAGGCGGGGGGATCTTTCTCTCGTTCCCATGCAGAGCATGGGAATGGCTGATTAGGGGCTGCTACCTCCAGTTAGACATTGAGCCAGAGACTCAATGAATGCGTTCCCAGGCGGCAGCCTAGGAACGAGGAAATAAGACTACACAGTTTTAGGATTTTGATCAGATGTTTCTTCTGAAGCTGTTTTTAAGCGAGTTGCCCTACTTTTACGAATGCGATCGCTTTTGCGAACAGCACCCGCCATTTCATATTCAAGGCTATCTTTGCCGTATTTATAAGCAACTCCAATCAGCATTTTCTCTGTGATGTCATTTAAGGTTTTGTCCAATTGTTCCATCTCAGTTTTAGAAGAGTCGATCACAATTAAAGCAGCGTTATAAGTATCTATCTTGGTACGGTACTGCTCAATTAGTTGTATCATGTTTTGCAAGTTGCGAGTATCCCCAAAATCCATATTGGGATCAATTACTTTGAGTCCAGCTGCTCTCAATTCAGCTTTTTCTAAAACCCGATATGTACGTTTTTGACGAGACATAAGTATATCCTTTTCATTATGCTTTAGAGCTAGTTTGCCTTACTAAAGCTACATCGCAGTACCGTAAAATCCTCAGAGTTTAGTATTAAATATAATAGTAAGTTCAGTGTTTATCATGAGAATGATCATTTTGTTGATGAAAATGATCATTTTGTTGATGAAAATGATCGGTTTGTTGATGAAAATGATCAGTTTGTTAATGAAAATGATCGGTTTGTTGATGAAAATGATCGGTTTGTTGATGAAAATGATCATTTTGTTGATGAAAATATAGCGGTTCTCGAAGGGAAGCAATACACTTTGACCTCTCTCCAAACCTCTCTCCTTTTAGGAGAGAGGCTTTGAATCTTACTCCCCTTCCCTTGTAGGGAAGGGGCTGGGGGTTAGGTCTGTATTGCACTCAACAGAGAAGCGCTATAGAATTCTCCACCAAATTCTATTAGTCCCCAGTTTTCAATCCCTAGTCCAACTTGATTCAATAGGATTTGGTTAAGGTTTGTTGATGAAAATTTTAGCTCGGAAAGACGCGATAAATTGCCGTACTTACAATAGAGAGCATTATCGTTACCCTTTGAGAATTAAAGTTTTGGGATAAGATTATTTGATGTCATATTCAAGAGAGCGATCGCTATATGTTCTCAACTTAATAGCAGTCTCAGAACATGAGAGTAATCAGAAAAATTATTTGCTAGAAAGTTTGATATAACTCAAGATACAGATATATTGTATATGATTACTCAAATAATAATTTGCATAAGTATGGGAATAAACGATGATATGATTAGGGTTGCGATCGCTGGCACTGGATTTGGTCAAAAAGTCCACATTCCTGGATTCCAAGCACATCCTCAGACTGAGGTAGTTGCTGTTTATCACCGAGATATAAATAAAGCCAAAGCTATAGCAGAATCTCATAATATTCCCCACGCTTGCGACTCACTTGCAGATATTGTGACATTGCCAGAAGTGCAAGCAGTCAGCATTTCTACGCCGCCATTTTTGCACTATGAAATGGCTAAAACTGTACTGAAAGCTGGGAAACACTTATTACTAGAAAAACCTACAACCTTAAACGCAGTTGAGGCTAAAGAGCTTTATCAATTAGCTAAAGAAAAAGGTGTTATTGCAACTGTAGACTTTGAATTTCGCTTTGTACCAGGATGGCAGTTTTTTGCTGAACTGCTGTCTGAAGGCTATGTGGGTGAGTTGCGGCTGATTAAAATTGATTGGTTAGGTTCCTCTCGTGCTGATACTTCCCGCCCTTGGAATTGGTATTCTTCCAAAGATAAAGGAGGCGGTGCATTAGGGTCTTTGGGTTCCCACGCCTTCGATTATATTCACTGGTTATTCGGGTCAGTACGCAGATTAAGCGCTCATTTAAGTACTGCTATTCCGGCGCGAGTTGACCCTGTTAGTGGGGAAGCCAAGCTAGTAAATACAGATGACAACTGTATATTAACCCTAGAATTGGCCAATGGGACACCTTGCCAAGTTTCCATCAGTGCAGTTGTTCACGCACCAAGAACCCATTGCATAGAAGTATATGGCGATCGCGGTACTTTAATTCTAAGCAGTGAAAATCAAAAAGATTATATACATGGCTTTCGTGTTTGGGGTTCCCATCCAGGTGAACCTCTAACGGAAATAGAAATACCGAATCGGTTAATTTTTCCAAAAAACTATGCCGATGGGCGCATTTCTGCATTTATCCGCGTAATAGACCAATGGGTACAGGGAATTGACCAAAAGCAGCAAACAGTACCATCGCTGCGAGAAGGAGTTTATTCTCAGCTATTGATGGATTTATCCCACAAATCTCACGAAATAAGCAGTTCGGTAGATGTACCCAGCTTGGAAGTTTATCTTGAAAGCTAGTACAGACGCGATTAATCACGTCTGTACAGGAGTTAGGTCAATTTTAGATTTTAGATTTTAGATTTTAGATTTTAGATTTTAGATTTTTCTTTCAATCCAAAATCTAAAATTCAAAATCTAAAATAGAATTACAGTTTAGCGATGATGAAATTCTACCTCTTTCTCTAGAATCTTGATATCATAGCTGCCAAAGAAATCGTAACCTAGTAACCCGATGCCAGCTTGTGGAGCGATCGCTACCTGGAGATTACTCGCTACAACTCCACCGACTGTAATAGATTTTACCTTAGTGGTTGAGAATTGGACTTGTCTACCATCAGCAATTTGGGCTTGTATTATACCTGTAGTTTCGAGTTGCAGGGTGCTTGCCATATTTTGAGTGATCAAAGTAGCACTAGCACCTGTATCTACAATCATTTCAAAGGTTTTTTTGTCGTTGAAGGTGACATCAATCACAGGAGTTCCACCAAAGCGGCGTTTGATCGGAACCCGAAAAACTCTGTTGTCTGAAGGTGCGGTTGTATAACCACAAAGTCTTCCTAATCCAACGGTTTTACCAGAAGAAGTGATCATGAAACATACTCCTGGATCTGCTATTGTTGCTTGATTAAAGAATACTGAAAATACCAGCGCTGGCATGAGTGCATAGGCGCAACCCGTCGTTAAATTAATGGTTTTAATCCCACGCCTACAAGCCTTATCCATGCTATGTTATTCTCCAATGTTTTTGGTATTTATTAATAACTAAGTTACTCATAATGACTGCAAAGCTTATTACTAATATCCTCACCTAATTTGTGTACTTTCAGGATAGTTATTGAGATTTTTTATCTTAGATTTAAGATGTAATGTCATCTTAAAGATATATATTAGCTATAATTAACGATTGATAATTAAAGATTATGTAAAGACATGATAAAACTACTGAGAGTTGATTTATCAAGTAAATCTTAATTAGTTTACTCAAAGGTGGCTGCTGCATAGACAGCAGTTGCGATCGCATTTTTCACAGCAATATCTCTTTGTTCTAAGATGACATTTTCACTAATAGTGCGTTGAGCAACTACACCGCAAACAGCAGCAGCAGCAAAATTATACACTCCTGCCATTTTAAATAGCGTGCCGCATTCCATCTCGTAATTCAAGATATTCAAGCGCCGATATTCTTCTGTGATCCCATGCAGCGATCGCATTAAATTTGGATTCGCTGAATCAGTGCGTTCCTGTCCTTCATAAAAAGTATCTACTGATGCCGTAATTCCTAAGTAATACTCAACATTTAATTCTCGTGCTGCTTGAACTAAAGCGACTGTAAGAAATGGATCAGCTGCGGCTGGATACTCCACAGGTGCAATGTCATTTGCTGCACCTTGGCGACACAATGCTGCGCTGCTAATAACAATGCTACCGACATTTACATGGGGTTGAATTGATCCGCAAGTTCCAATGCGAATAATTTGCCGGATTCCTACTTGTACCAACTCATTGACAATAATACTTAATGAAGGCGCACCCATACCACTAGTAGCAGATAAAATGGGACGACCATTTGATAAGTGTCCCACATAACTATTGAGTCCCCGATTTTCTGACAACAAGCGGACATCTTGTAAATAAGTTTGAGCTATTAGATGCGATCGTTGCGGATCGCCAGATAATAAAGCAATGCTGGGAGGCGATGAACCCAGATCATCTTGTCCAAAGCCAATGTGATACAACTGTTTACCTGTCATAGGGTTGAGATTAGCGATCGCCCTAGCAGTGTACTACGTTAGGGCGTTTTTTTTAGACTTTACCTAGAATCTTCTTCTTCCCATATCTGAAGTTGTCTTTCGATGGAAGAATACTTTAAATAATCTTCGTCTAATTCTCCAACCACTTCTACTATTTTGGTTGATTTATCCCTGGCTAGAGATTTTTCCTAATTCCGATTTATTGCTTGGATTCAATCATTTAATTAGTGCAATCAATCAATTTAAACCCTTTTATCCTTCTGGATAATCTAACTTATTTACTACTTGCTTAATCTTGAGAGTGATACAAGAGGGTTATGGCAATCTTAAATGAGTTACGAACAAAAATATCCCCGACTTCTTGAAGAAGTCGGGGGTCTGAGCGTATCGGAGGAGAGCAAATCAAGTAGGATTGCCATAGGGCGTACAGTTGCGTTCTAACATACTTACAAAGTATATAGGATTCCGAAGTCAGATTCCTACAGTATCTCTACTATCTAGAGCTAGAACGTGTTACTTCATTAGGATCACGATAAGCTTTGGGTTCTTCTCGTTTACGATTCAAACCTGCTAATCCAGCTAGACCAAGCAAACCTAGCCAACCCCAATTAAAACCGCGATCGTCTCTCACATCGCTATCTGAGCGGTAGGTTGTGGCATCTCTAGTAGTGCCCGTGCCTGTGGTGTCAGTTCCAGTAGTACCAGTGCCTGTTGTGCCCGTGCCTGTGGTGTCAGTTCCAGTAGTACCAGTGCCTGTTGTGCCC
>NZ_WBKM01000042.1 GCF_015714725.1 Nostoc sp. WHI | reverse complement strand
GGGGCAGGGGGCAGGGGGCAATTAAACTTGTTCGCTGCTGAGATGAGCGATCGCTTGCTTAATCCAATCTTCGACATAGGCATCTTTGGGTAGTCCAATGTCTTCACTGACTACATGCAGGGCATGACTGACTTCATGGGCAGTATATCCCAGGGCAAAGAGGGTCATTTGCACTTCTTCGAGAATTCCGGGGGCTGGGCCACCTGTGGCGACGAAGAACCCGGCTGATTTGCGCCACTCGACTAATTTGCTTTTGAGTTCCAAACAAATGCGTTCTGCAATTTTCTTACCGACACCGGGAGCCTGAATTAAGATTTGTGTATTGCCAGCGATAATTGCTTGGACTAAATCTGGTAGTTCCAAAGTGTCCAAGAGGGCGATCGCTAAAGCTGCACCAACACCGCTAACTGTCAACAAGTGGCGAAATAAATCGCGTTCTGATGGCGAAGAAAAGCCATATAGTAACGGGACTTCTTCACGAATTTGAAAATGGGTAAAAATTTGCGCCACTCCTCCCGACTCTGGCAATTGCTGTGCTAGCCGATGAGGAACTTGCAAATCATACCCTAAGCCATTTACTTCCAAAATCAAGATAACGCGATTAGCGCCAATTGTTTGGATACCAGCAACAAGACCTTTAAGATAACTAATCATTCTAATAGACCAAAAAATTTCAAACCTTCGATAATTCCACCTGCACAAAAACTTTTTGCCAGGTAGCGGTAGTCAGCGAGATGCTCATTGTGCCATTGGAGTAACTCTTTTCGGGCATTCCCCACAATGATTCCCCGTTCGTTGCCTACAGCAAATAAAGCAATATCATTACCTGAATCACCACAGACAACTGTTTGTTCTGCTGCAAATTTCCACTTTTGGCGTAAAAACTGCATTGCCTGACCTTTATCGCTGCTATATGGTACAATGTCAAGGTCAATACTGCTACTGTAGATTAACTTTACATTTAATTTATTTTTCTGCAACTCTGCTTCAAGTTGTGGCAGCACAATAGCAGAAAAGTCTTCTTGCAAGAAAAAGCTCACTTTGAAGGGACGCTGTTCTGAATCTGGTTGCCGAACTAACTCACGGTATTTTTTAGTGATAGATAATACAGTTTCACGATTCCATCCCGGAGAGAGGATTTCTGCCCAACCTGAGTCGGGAGTATCAGTACCATTGAGGTAAATTTCTGTACCCACAGAAAGGACGAGGGCATCTGGTTGCAAAAGATTTTTTTGAGCTTGGAGTTCTTTGTAAAGTACAGGCGATCGCCCAGTAGCATAAACAATTTTAGTGCCGTATTCTTGGCGATGTTGACTTAACAGTTGATTTAGTTCTGCTAAGGCGCTGTCATCGCCTACGGTGCGATATACGAGAGTGTCATCCAAGTCTGTTACAAAAAGAAATGGTTTCATAATTAACCTCTTATGCTTCGCTTTACATCAAAAAGTTTATGTCCTTTTTGCACTTATCTTATAGATGTAGTCTGGTTTAACAAAAAAGTCAGGAGACACACAAAGCAGTATTCCTCCTGCAAAAACTGTCTTTGCTGTTATATTTCAGGTCTTTTGCTTAAAGCATTACAATACAATTAAGTTAACCACCTCTACCGACTGCGATCGCGTGGTAAACACTTCTCCACAACATCCGACTCCAAGGGATTCTTCTTCCTACATTCCGCCTCTTGAGAATGGCGATCGCCTGACTCGTCCAGAGTTTGAGCGTCGCTACAATGCCATGCCCAGCGTCAAGAAAGCCGAATTGATTGAAGGAGTCGTTTACGTGGCATCACCTTTGGGCTTGATGTCAACTTAAGCTAAAACTGCTTTAAAACCTCGTTTCCAGCCTCTGGCTGGAAATGCACATCATTGGGCTGCTGCCGCGAGTCAGGAAGGCGGAGCCTAAAAGAAGGCATTCCCAGTCAGAGACTGGGAACGAGGCAACCCATTTGTTATTTCGGCGTACCCAGTTGTTATTTCGGCGTAC
>NZ_WBKM01000020.1 GCF_015714725.1 Nostoc sp. WHI | reverse complement strand
CCCTCTTCTGTCACTTTCCGGGTATTCTGAATAAAAGAATAAAAAAATAAAACCCTGAAAGGTAAATAGGGCAATGGATGTAGAATTACAAATCTTGAAACATTTGGCAAGAGATGCTCACCCAACAGTTGCTACCATAGTTTAAATTCTCCAGCCTTGTTAGGCTTAAATAAATCTCGTCAAATTGAAACTGAGGTACAAGAAAATAGTGATGTTGATTTTTCTAATCATCAACAATGGAACCATGAATGCGGATGGAAGAATACTTTAAATAATCTGCGTCTCATTGCCCAACCACTCTTACTATTTTGGTTGATTTATCCCTGGATACATATTTTCCCCAATTCTAATTTATTGCTGGGATTCAATCAATTAATTAGTGAAATGAATCAATTTAAACCTTGTTATGCTTCTGGATAATTTCACTTAGTTACTACTTGCTAACGCCGGAGAGTGACAGAAGAGGGATAGTGTTTCTAATCATAGAGAATTTGATTACCTTTAGATAGTATCTCCCTCTAAGTCCGTTGAATTGTTATGGAAGTTTTTAAAAATGCACTTAAATCTGGATAAACTAATTACTAAAAACGTTAATGGTATCACAATATAAATTTATGTAAGTTTGATAGCATATCTAACTTTTACAGCTTTTATCTATTCCGAAACAATGGGGAAATAAACTATTAGATAAACTCCGCTATCTTCTCGGCGAGATGCTACGCGAACAGTCTTGTATCTGTCAGAAAATTAGTTATGTACATTGGTTTGAGGAGATGATGTCATGTTGACAGATTTAGCCTTTTTAGGACTAGTTTAATTGAAAATGTAAAGTTTTATAGCAGCAATATCGCCTTTGTTCTTAGTTATGATGCAACAATAACGAACCCTCAATCAAGGAGATCATCATATCACGTCGCAGCCTTTGAAGGTTCATATTAAGTTAAAACGGGCGCGGCAGGGATCGAACCTGCGACCAACGGATTAGAAATCCGTGGCTCTATCCACTGAGCTACGCGCCCAATACGAAATAATGCCTCCCAAAGGAGTCACCGACATTATTATATCGTTCCCACTTGCCAAGAAGCAAGCTAAAATTGCAGATTTCCCACTAGCAAGGCTAAGATCCAAGTCGCTAGTTAGTCAATTTACATTAAAAATGAACCAGATGGGGTATTGGTTAAGTATATTGTGTTGTCAAAGGGTTATTTGCCTTATGTGGGGTTGCTCTGGGTGGCTTACCCTAGTGAAGTATCTGGCGCGAGTTAGATCCATTCCCACAGCAGGCTAGGTAATTTCAGCCTTGGCGATGCTGCCAAATGCCATTATATATTCCATATTAAGAATGCCCCTGTCAGGAGTTATTTGCTAGTGCCATGTTTATTCTCAAACGGCAGGATGTTGAAATATCAAACATTCAGCACCCAAAAAAGGATCAGCAGATGCCGATCCTCACTTATCAAGGGCAGACTTTTCGCTTGATTAGTGTCTTCAAAGCTAGTCAAGAAGAAGAAGCTAGAGCCTTATGGAGAGAATTAACGGATAACCGGGGTAAAGCCTGTGTTTTACTGGAGGAACCGGAACGCTTTAGCGTTTGGGGTAAAATCCGTTTAGAGCAACTTGGTAATGACACGGGTGGTCATAGTAAAACGGGGATTTTGAGCCAAGCCAGTATTTTGCTGTTGCAAGGGGTTTATATCGACATTGAGGAGTTTTTAGGGTCTCGGCAAGCTGCATTATTTGAAAAAGATATTGCGGAGGTATTACAGCAGAAGCAATTTCCCCAAGCATCTTCTCTAGAAGCAGTTAAATATTTGATATCTACGAATCCTTTGCCTACAGCTAAAATGCCTGCTTGGCAAGAAAATCATGTAGTTATCCTCTTGCAAGAACTGCATCGACTAGGAAAAGCGTATTTTGGCAACGCTAATTTTACCAAACAAGTAATCTATAAGTTAGAAGATATGCCAGAAGCCGAGCGATTGGTATTTATTAGTTGGCTAAATCAATCATCACTGAGTAAACTATGGCAGTAGCACGGAAATTTGTTAAACAACTTCCTGCTATTGGCACTTGCTTTTGGTGTCCGATTGTGTATTGTCTGGCAAACAAACTGCTAGCCATACAGTCCCTTAACTCAAAATACTGCCAGAGTGCATCTACATAGTCAAGCCCTATGAATAACTCTTACGAGAATTCGTTTCTTTCCAAATCCATTTTCACTACTCAAAACCTTGTCTTAGCCAATATTGGCTGGGGTGTACTGGCACTGCTATACTTTTTGTTGTTCAGTGCCAAAGTTCCCGGAGCAGATGGCATAGAAATCCGGGCTGAGTGGTATGTGATTGGCACAAATATTTTTGAAGCTTTCGCTTATTTGAGTGCCAGTATCTTATGCTTGAAGAACTGGCTGAGTCCGCAAATCGTCAGTGGTCGAAATGTTTGGCTCTTGATTGGCTTAGGTATGCTTTCCTATTTCGTTGGGGGGATAATTTTCGGCTATACCGAAATAATTTTAAAAGAAGAACCGGATGTGTCTTTAAGCGATATATTTTTTGTACTGACTTATCTATTACTTGGCGCAGGCATGATTTTAGCTGTGACTTCCAGGCGAATCAATCTGGAAAAATGGCAGTGGCTAATTGTGTTAGCAATTGCAGTGTTCGGTAGTTTGTTGGCATGGTGGATTTCTATGCAACAGGAAACACCGTCAGAATTGCTAGTCGCTATTTTGAATTGGTTTTACGTAGTTAGCGATGTGGTTCTGTTAATTATTGCTACTACTTTGCTCTTAGCCTTTTGGGGGGGAAGAGTTTCCCAGTCTTGGCGAATGATTGCAGCCGCAACCTTTTCGCTCTACATTGCAGATATGTGGTTTAAATACGCCCAAGGCCCCAATTATCAAAGTGGGGAGATATTAGAAGTGTTTTGGGTGTTTAGTGGAGTGTTATTTGGCATGGGCGCTGTCTTAGAATATGACGCATCACTAAGGCGAACGCGGCGTACCGGCGGACGAAAACGAGCTTAGTAAAGATTTTTGGTATTTACAGTGAGAAAATTAACAGACTCTGACAAGCAAGAAATTCTTAAGTTATATCGAGAGACTGCCGAAACAACCTCAACTTTGGCAGACCGCTATGGTGTGAGTAACTCGACAATTAGTCGCCTGCTCAAAAGCACTTTGCCAGAAGATGAGTATGAATACTTAGTCTCCTTAAAGCGGGCTGCGAGAACTCCTGAGGGAAGAGCACAGGTAAACTATGAACAGTTACCGCTACTGAGTCAACCAGAGCCTGACATAGAAGTTCAACCCATTGAAAGCCAACCCTTGGAGGTGCCAAAGGTTGAGCCACAGCCTCGTCGGGTAATTCATGTAGAGGTAGAGGTAGCGGAGCAACTTGACTCAGAGGAGACAGCAGAGTCAATCGCCGCTAGTAGACGGGTACGGCGACGCCCCACGGCGTCAGAAAAACCGAAGCTACGAGTAACAGAGAAATTAGAAACTCCAGAGCAAAGGCCGCCAGAAATAGTCAGCATAACCATCCCACCGCTAAAGGATGAACATCCAGGAGCGGCCGTCATCGCGCACATGCTAGGCGATGACTTGCTAGACGATTCAGAGGATTTGGACGATTTAGATGATGATTTAGAAGATGACGACTTTGAGGAAGAAGACTTTGATGATGATGACCTGGATGAGCAAAGACCTTTAGTCACAAAACGAAGACCAGGTGAAGCAGCAGTTCAAGTTTTACCACTGTCAGTAGCCAATTTGCCTAAAACTTGCTATTTGGTGATTGACCGTTCCTCGGAATTAATTACCCGACCTCTCAAGGATTTTGGTGATTTGGGGCAAATTCCCAGCCTGGAAACCCAGCAAAAAACTCTGCCAGTGTTTGATAACCATCGCGTGGCAAAGCGTTTTTCTACTAAACGCGATCGCGTGATTAAAGTTCCTGATAGTAAAATGCTCCATAAGGCTCGTACTCATTTGCAAGCTAAGGGCATCACGCGACTGCTGATTGATGGTCAGGTCTACTCGTTGTCTACGACGGTTTAGAGGTCATGGAGACACCTGCTGGCTATGGTGTGGTATTGGTGACAGCTAGCAACATGCAGGAGGCAGAAGCAATTGCAACTGCCCTTGTGGAAGCTAAACTCGCTGCTTGTGTGAGTCTGTTACCAATCCACTCAATTTACACCTGGCAAGGGCAACTGCATAAAGAGCAAGAATGGCAATTAGTGATTAAAACTGATTTGGCGCAATTTCCGGCAATGGAAGCCAAAATTAAGGAACTTCACTCCTATGACGTGCCAGAAATTATTGCTTTACCAATTGTTGCCGGTTCTCAAGCCTACTTGCAGTGGATTTCTCAGCAAGTTAAAAGTAAAGAGTGAAGATTTAGGATTTTCATAACTCCTCACTCTTTGTATAATTTAAAATTACACAAAGAGTGGTCTGTCCCATTAAATTTGAGAGATAAGAGAACGCGGTTCGTTTCTTTACCCTTGAAACTTTGCTTGACGGACTACTAACTAACTGTGAACAGCCCTTGCAAAACGCTCCGCCAAGTAAATAACGTCCTGTCTACGAGCAATTTGATTTATCCATTGTTGAGGAATATTTTCCACCCCGTAATAAATTCCCGCTAACCCACCGGTGACGGCAGCAGTAGTATCAGTATCTCCCCCTAAGTTGACAGCCTTTAGTACTGCCTCAGAGTAAGACGAGCTATTTAATAAACACCACAGGGATGACTCTAAGGTGTCAATCACATAGCCACCAGAATTAATCTCTTCTACTGGTAACTTGGCAATCTCACCACTGAAAAATCTGCTAAAATGCGGCTTCTCTAACAAAAATTCTCGAACAGAATAAATTGTTTGAATGTCTTGCAATCCTTGTAGATAAGCTGTCTGGAGGTCAGCCCCTTCCAACAGCGCCACTGCAATACTAATATAAATGCCATAGGCCATTTGAGAACGGAGATGAGCGTGGGTAATGGAAGAAACTTGATGTACCCACGCAATCAATTCATCCAGAGTTAAACTTTTGTGACAATAAGCCATCGGCAAGATTCTCATCAACGAACCATTGCCATTACTATTTTCACTAGTACCACCTGCTTTCAGGGGTGGAGTTCCTTGTTTCCAGTTCACAATTGCTAAAAATGTGGTGTTACCGATATCAAATACTTCGCCTTGAGGAGTCCAGTAACTTTCGTGATACCAGCACCAGAAGGAATTAGCAATCGCATCCAGTGAAAATCCCTCACAAAGACATTCTGCCAAGCAAAAAGTCAGCGAACTGTCATCCGACCACGTACCGGCAGGAACATCCCAAGTTCCATAACCCAGCATAGACGTAACTGGAGATTTTAGTCGTTCAGCGCGGCTGGTGAACTCTACTGGCACACCCAACGCATCACCAACACATAAACCCATCAAACCAGACAACGTTTTTGTACCGGTTAGCATTGTTCAACCAGAATGAAACTTTTCTACAACTGATTTTACTTGCGAAAAGCCGCTGATTAAACGCTTGGTATAATTTTTAATTCCAAACTAGCTGTATACAGCCCTTGCAAAACGCTCTGCCAAGTAGATAATGTCCTGTTTACGGGCAATTTGATTCATCCATTTTTGAGGAATATTTTCCACCCCGTAGTAAATTCCCGCTAACCCACCGGTGACGGCGGCGGTAGTATCGGTATCTCCGCCTAAGTTAACAGCTTTCAGCACCGCTTCAGAATAAGACGAGCTATTTAGCAAACACCACAGCGACGATTCTAAGGTATCAATCACATAGCCACCAGAATTAATTTCTTCTACTGGTAACTTGGCAATCTCACCACTCAAAACTCTGCCAAAATGCGGCTTCTCTAACAAAAATTCTCGGACAGAATAAATTGTTTGGATGTCTTGCAATGCTTGTAAATAAGCTGTTTGGAGGTCAGCCCCTTCTAGCAGCGCCACTGCAATACTAATATAAATGCCGCAGGCCATTTGCGATCGCGCATGGGCATGAGTAATTGCCGAAACATCATGCACCCGCGCCAGCAATTCGCCCAAAGTTAAGCTTCTGTGACAATAAGCCATCGGCAAGATTCTCATCAAAGAACCATTGCCATTACTATTTTCAACCTTGCCGCCCGCCTGATGGGGTAGAACTCCCTGTTTCAAGCGCATAATTGCTGTGTGGGTAGTTTGACCAATATCAAAGACATCGCCACGGGGAGTCCAGTAAGCTTCCTTGTACCAGCGCCAGAAGGAATTGGCTATGGTATCCAAAGAATACCCTCTACAAAGACATTCTGCCAAGCAGAAGCTTAACGAACTGTCATCTGACCAAGTTCCTGGTGGTTGATTCCATGTGCCATAACCGAACATTGTTGTCACTGGAGATTTTACTCGTTCAGCACGGCTAGTAAACTCCACCGGCACACCCAACGCATCACCGACACATAAACCCATCAAGCCAGACAACGTTTTTGTAGCGGTTAGCATTATTCAATCTCCACGAGAATTGCTAAAAATCAACTTTATAGATTCCCTTTATGGCTTGTTGCAACAGATGCTACATCTGACTTTTTCATCCTATGTGAAAAGCTCGGTAAAAGATTGCTAATCGGGTATTTTATTTACCATATCCCGACTAAGTTTAAGTTCAAATTATTGTGCCAGTTTTAAAAGCGTCTATATTCGGATAATGAACTAGGATGAAAAGACATTGAAATGTAATTATAGCAGTATAACAGTTTATTTATAATTTTCATAGATAGTTAGCCTGTAAGTTTTTTGCATCAATAACAACAGTCATTTAATAAAATCTGTGAATCATTTGAAACATTATCATATGATTTTCGACCTGGAATATACAAGTAAAAAATACAAAGTTTGGTTAAAATTATGAAACGCTAATTCAAGTCTTCCTTGACAATCTCTGCATTGTCTTCCTTAATAGTTGCTCCTGTTATTCTATCAGCAGGTCAAGCTTATGCTGAAACAAAAAAGGCTACTGATGCTAGTTATACAGCACTTCCCGGTGTTATGAGGTAGAATAGCAGCAATTAGTAAACCAGTTTTTTAAATGTCGAGGATTTATTAAGCCGAGTGCAACTGAGATTAGTGTATCAACCATTTCTGTTGTAGTTGGAGCAAAACTGCGTAAAAAAGATTTGAGTTGTGACCACCATAATTCAATTGGATTAAATAGGCATTTGTTCTATTAGCGATAGCCCTCTTCTGTCACTTTCCGAAAAGTTTTGCCATTTCTAAATTCTAGAGCTTTTGTATACGAAGCGATGTCTACGACGGGCTACGCCTACGCAAGATTTTTTCTAATAACAAATACAATAACCAAGTTTTTGTAATAGGATAGCTTGTATTGATTGACTGATAAAGCTTCTAGAGATTGCCCTCCCGGAGAGTGGCAGAAAAGGGATATAGCTTTACTGTAGTGGCACTATTTTGCAGTCATAGCTTTATTGTAGAGCTAGTAATTGAAGTTCTTTAGTATTTTTAAAGGAATTAAGAAAAATCAGCAAACATTTAGCTATGGAAGACCTAAAACAAGTAATAATCAGATAACTAGCGGTACTACCCAGCATAACTTGAGTCAGATTCTTCCTCAAAACTAACTATGAAAGCTGAAGCAGAAAACAATAGCAGGCTGACTTGTGAAGTAGAAAATACCCTAAAGGTGATTGGCGGACGCTGGAAAGTTTTGATTATTAGAGAATTAATGACTGGCATCAAACGCTTTGGCGAGTTGCAACGGGCTTTACCTGGAGTAACGCAAAAGATGCTGACTCAACAACTCCGAGAAATGGAGGAAGACGGAATTATTCATCGAGAAGTTTATCCTCAAATTCCACCCAAGGTAGAATATTCACTAACGCCTTTAGGAGAAACTTTACAACCAATTCTCTACGCTATGCATGAATGGGCTGTTCAACATTTATCTCAAACAAATCACCATCAATATTGATCATGAGTATAAAAATTGCTAATTTTCAATTTGAGCAAGCAGATTTATGAGTGGAGCTTTAAATTGGAATTGTTTATTCATTGTTTCGTAAATATTGAATCGCTGCCTCTAATTTTGATGAGTAACTTTCAGCAAACCTTTCAAACCAAAGTCCTTCAGACGAAAGTGGATCTACTTTGGCTAACCATACTTTTGCTTGTACTTTCAAAGCCTCTAGTTGTTTGGCTTTGAGTTGTTCTTGTCGAATTCGTTCCTGTTCTAGTTCTTGCTGTCTTTTTAATTCAATAGCAGCATCCTCTTCTGCAAAATCAGCTTGAACTTCTGCCAAAAGGTTATCCAAGAAAGATGCCGATTTTGGCGATGGTAGGATAACGGATTTGGCTATGGGTGATTTTGACTGCTGCTGTTTAGGTTGTACTTCTTGATATTCAGTTTGGAGTTGAGCCAACAGCTTATCGATGGAATCCATTTTTGCAATTCCTAATAAATAGTATAGCTAGTCATTAATGGCATTGAGCAGGACTTCCGATAGACTGAAATCTTCCATATCTTCCATAGTAATTGTGTCACAGATATCAAACTTAGCACCAGCACTTTGGAGTTCATCGTCTAAGACTTTGAGAAAGCGGGTAGCTTGCTGATCTCTGCCGACTTGAATGAAGGAAATAGCTAATTCTTCATCTCTATCTATGCGGCGAGAAGCTTCAATAATCACCTTCATTACAGCTTTGCGATCGTCCGGTTCACCATCAGTAACCACTAAAATTGTTTCACCATTTGGCTTTGTTTGACCGGCTGCTTTGCGTTGTAAGTAATCATCAGTTGCGTGTTTCAACACACCTGCTAAGTCAGTTGTACCAGAGGGGTCATTTTCTCGGAAAATTTGCGCCACCTTGCTGGATGTCACATTTTCGTATCGCTTAAATTTACCAGAAAATACATAAATAGTGATACCATCTGGGTCAAATTGCTCACACTTACTAGCTAAAGCTAAAGTAGATTCCTGGGCTGCAACCCATCTACTTCTACCACCCTTTTGATCTTGGGTTGCCATGCTGCCGCTTTTATCGATAATCAAGGTATAATCACGATTTTCAAGCATTATTCAATTCTCCAGTTAAGAATCAAGAGTTAATGGACTATGGGTGATCAACGCATTAGTCAGTTATGGCGTTGCTCAAGACATCTGCAAGGCTCATATCTTCTAAGTCGTCTAAAGTAACCGTGTCGCAAATATCAAATTTAGCGCCAACACTTTGCAACTGATCATCTAAAGCTTTAAGAAACTTAGTTGCTTGGGCATCAGAACCTACCTGAATGATCGAAATTGCTAATTCTTCATCACGTTCCATCTGACGAGTAGCATGAATGATGACTTCAAACACAGCTTTGCGATCGTCTGGTTCTCCATCGGTAATGACTAAAATTGTCTCTCCGTTTGGCTTGGTTTTACCGGCGGCTTTGCGTTGAAAGTAGCTATTGAGTGCATCTTGAAGCACACTTGCTAAGTTTGTCGTCCCAGCAGGGTCATTTTCGAGAAATATCTGCGCGACTTTGGCTGAGGTGACATCATCGTAGCGTTTAAATCTACCGGAAAACACGTAAATGGTGATGCCATCGGGGTCAAACTGTTCGGCCTTTCTTGCCAAAGCGAGTGTAGACTCTTGGGCTATCTCCCATCTACTTCTACCACCCACTTGGTCGGGTGTGGACATACTACCGCTTTTGTCAATGATTAATGTATAGTCGCGATCGCTCATCATAATATTCCTCTGATTGTTACCCTGTAGTTCTAGTCTAACTCCGTTTTTTTACCAGCAACCAAGGCTTTTAAGTACTAGTATCAAACTAGACGCGCCACAGTTAACAAATGCGATATGCGTCATTATTTCGTCAGCTAAATACCTCCACTTCTTGGGCAACCTTCATTTGGTCGAGAATTCCCCAAATTGCCTGTAACATCGGCTCTAAGCCGGTGCGAGTAACTGCTGAAATCACAAAAACCGGGGCGTAGGAAAGATGATTCAGTTGGGTAGCTAACGCCTCCAAATCTACAGTTTCCCGATCAACTGCATCAATTTTGTTCAGCGCCAAAATTTGCGGACGTTCTGCTAAACCCCGTCCATATGCTTGTAATTCTTGCTTAATTGTGTTGTAATCCCTAACCACATCATCACTAGTGGCATCAATCAGGTGAAGTAGCACCCGCGTCCGCTCAATATGGCGCAAAAAATCATGTCCCAGCCCTGCCCCGTGAGCTGCTCCCTCAATTAGTCCGGGAATGTCGGCGAAAACAGTACCATCACCAGTAGGTTTCCGCACTACACCCAAATTTGGGATGAGGGTAGTGAAAGGGTAGTCTGCGATTTTTGGACGTGCCGCAGATAAAGATGAAATGAGAGTAGATTTACCAGCATTTGGTAAGCCAATAATCCCCACTTCTGCCAAAAGTTTTAACTCCAGGCGCAGCTGCTTTATTTCCCCCGGTAATCCTGGCAGGGCGTATTCTGGGGCGCGGTTACGGTTACTCAAGAAATACTGATTTCCCAGTCCGCCTTTACCACCTTGGGCAATCTGCAAAGTTTGCTTAGGCTCAGTTAGATCCCCTAGCAATCCGCCAGTTTCAGCATCATAAATAGTTGTACCGCAGGGAACTTCGATGATCAAATCCTTTCCTCCTGCCCCAGTACAGTTATTTGGCCCGCCACGAGTACCTTTTTCTGCCTGAAAGCGATGATTGTATCTGAAGTCCAGCAAAGTTTGCAGATTTTCATCGGCAACGAAAATTACCGAACCGCCTCGTCCCCCATTACCACCAGAGGGACCACCAGTCGGCACGTACTTCTCTCGCCGGAAGGCGACAATACCATCGCCGCCCTTACCTGCTTCAACTTCAATTTTTGCTTGGTCGATAAATTGCATATTTTTTGAGTGCTGAGTTATGAGTTACGAGTTATAAATTATAAGTTTTAAATATAAGTTTTAAAACCTCATTCCTCACTCTTTACTTGTAACTCAGCACTCAGCACTCCTAACTCAGCACTCAAATATATGGTGAAACATCTTCACCACATTTATCTGCTAAATAGGAGAGGGCACGGAAACGTAAGCCCACGAGTTGCTCATACAACGGGTTAATTTTACACATCGGCGGGATATGCACAATCTTGCGTCCAAATAGGGTGACATCCCGTTCAAAGGGACACTGAGAAGGAATCATTTTACACAAAAAGCGGGCTACTCTTGGGTCTTGGATATCTAGCCCATCGAGCCAGTCGCGCAGGGGATGTAGTGCATTAATTTGACGCTTTGTAAGTCCAGTGCTGGGGATTGTTAAGTTAATTTGCTGTGGGTGTTCTAGGGTGTGGCGTAAGGCTTCTAGGAAATTCTCTGGCTCTTCTAAGGCTTGGCAGAACTGTTGCAGAACTTGATCTTCGCTGGGAGAATAAGTACCATCTGCGATCGCAACCATCACCGCTGTCCTTAAAAAATTGTCCGCTACTGGTGTACCTTTACCCAACACTGCGGCTAATTCCTCTGGCGTAATTACCTCTAGTGAGTCCCATTTCATCCCAAGAGCTAATTCATCTTTGGTGATGCTGGCAATTAATTCCTGCTCTTGGGCATCAAAATTACCATCTGCCCAAGCAATGGTGAGCAGTCCACGCAACCAAGCGGCAATCTGTTCGCTGCTGTAGGGGGATTGAACGGTACTTGTCATAAACTCACGTCTCAAGCTTTCCTCGGTCACTACTAAGCTACCCCACCCAGCGACTAGGAAGATAGTGGGGAAGCACACAAAAACCAAGAAAGTGTGATTTATCGCCGCCTCAAGAAATAAACCAGAAAAGTTTTCAAATCGCAACAGTCGGTCTTGAGGTAAAATCCATTGAGAGTGATCTTGAGAATTTTTATACTTAAACTTCAAATGAAAATTTAATCTGTGTTGTGGAATTATTCATGAATAAAACTAAAGTTAAGCTCGGTGTCATTCAAGAAACACTACTAATTACCCTCTGGGCTAGAGCTTGTGAGCTTCAGGCAGCAGATCCAATTATAGTAGATCCTAAATCATCTGAGATTCTTGCAGCGCTCGACTACGAATTTGATAAATTTACTACCGCTAAATCTTCTCAGATAGGCTGTTGTTTACGAGGAACTATCCTTGACAACTGGGTACGCACTTATGTCAATCAACATCCTCAAGGTTCCGTTATCGAGATTGGTGCAGGACTGAACACACGCTTTGAGCGAGTGGATAACGGCAAGGTTAGCTGGTTTGACATAGATTTACCGGATGTCATGGTTCTGCGACGACAGTTTTTTGAGGAAACGGAACGCCGTAAATTAATCACGGCTTCTGCCCTAGATACCAATTGGATTGAGCATGTCAAGTCCACTATTAAACAACCTGTTATGTTTGTCGCCGAAGGCGTGTTGCAGTATTTCAATGAACAGGAAGTGAAGCTATTGTTTGCGAATCTTTTGCAATATTTTCCTGGTTCATGGTTTGCCTTTGATTCCTTGTCACCGCTAATTGTGAAGAATCAGAAACACCATGACTCACTCAAATACACTTCGGCAAAATTTGATTGGTGTATCTCAAATATTCATAAGATTAAAGACTGGAATTCATGTTACGAAGTAATGGAAGTCTGTAATTATGCCAATCTGCCAACTAAATATCGCCGACGTTTTTCTCTAATGAATCGTTTACTAATGTTATTTCCTCCTCTGTGCGATTCGTCTCGTTTGGCATTAGTTAAATTAGGTTAACTCTAAGAAATTAAGGTATATAATGTTTTTATTTGGCATTGAGCATGAAGTTGCTTTCCTAAACAAAGAAGGAAAGTTTGCTGATTTTTCCCACACCAAATTTGCTGATTTCAATCAAATTATTGAAAACCTACCCACATACCCCAGCGACTATCCTCAACTGCGCGTCGGGGATGCGGGTATTAAGCTGAAGAGATGGTACATTGAGGGATTTGAAAGATTTGCGGATTCTGACCAGGTAATAGACTGTCATGCTAAAGGTATCGAAATTAGAACAACTATACATTCTGATATTCAAGGCGCTATTACTGAATTGTCAGAAAGTTTTCACTTGCTATGTAAAATTGCCGCTAACTTTGGTTTTTCACCAGTTTTGGTTAGTTTTAATCCCTACAATCCAGTTTTTGAGCCTCAACCCCCATTAAACGATTATGAAATCAGACAGCTACAGCCTTATCCTGAGGAACAAACTGCTAATATTCATATGGTGACATACGGCCCAGATTTAAATATTTCAGTGGTAAATTTGTCTACTGAACGTGTGATTGATATTGGCAGAAAGTTAACTTATTACAGTCCTTATATTGTTCCTTTTAGTTATAGTTCCCCTTTTTATAACGGTAGTTTATGGGATGGGTTATCAGTACGAACATTTGTCAGAACAGGAAAAAGACCAGCAGCATTGGTTTTTGTTGAAAAACAGGAACAATTGATTAATAGCATACCTTCCCTAACAAAAATCGCCCGCATTCCGGCTGAAGTAGGTCGCATTGAATTTAAAGCTTGTGATAGTTGTGATGATTTTCTCATCTATGCGGCTTTGCTGACATTATTAAAAGGTTTGGTGCTAGATGAAACCTTGTTGGATAGAGCAACTGTACCCGATGCAGCATTACACCAACTTTCTGCAAAAGAAGGCTTTGACAACGCGGATATTTTTGGGAATGCGACAAAGGTCTTACAAGCAGCTGAAGTCGCACTGGCAGATGACCCAGATATTCATTTGTTAACACCATTGAAAGTGATGCTGGAGAAGCGAAAAACAAGATCCCATGAACTAATAGAAATGTTCCATCGCGTAGGTTCAATAGAAGAGGTAATAAGGCAGACTTATCAAGTCTAAAGGTGATTAGAGATTAGGGACTGAATTATTATCGTAAATAAAAGGGTTTAAGACCCCAACCATTACACGTAGCGCGGAGGCGGAGTGGCTCCGCCTCCGCTCAGTTTCAGTCAGGGTTTAAATCCCCGTCTGAAAATGTCTTTAATTACGAATTACGAATTACGAATTACGAATTATTTAACGATTTCTAATGTCTAGTATACTTTTTTAAAACTTTATATAAATTTTAGATGATAAGTACTTTAACGGAATTTAAGTCGTTTGGCTTTAATTGCGTATTTTTGCAGTAGCTTTTGTATTTTTTGATAGTTAATCTGAAACAAGGCACGGATGCAAGACAAAGCTGAGTAATCAGCTAACTTTTTTATGTTTTACCGTCTAGCGTTAACCTCTAGCCTGTTACTGGCAAGTCTGTCCAGCGTGCAGGCATTCGCTTTAGATCAAGCTGCGCTAGCTCAAAGCGTAGATGTTCCGTTCAGTGGAACAGTTCCAGTTGAAGCTACCTTTAGTTCTCCTGCCCCTAGCACTGCTGAACCAACTATTTCTAGGGGTTCTGGTGGAATCCCGACAAAGTTTGAATCACAAACTCCTGCCAGTATGGGTGTGCAAAGCAACACATCTGCCACCATCTCTGTTTCGCCTCCCAGGTTTGTATCTGGGCCTAGTGCCGATCCATCTGGGACAACGTACATTGGGTTTTTAAAATTTGGTTCGACCAACCTTCGCAGTGATGTTAACGGTGGAAGCGCCACTTTGCCAGCAGGTAACACCAATCTAGAGGTGGATTTGTTAGTAGAGCGGCCAGTAGCATTTACGCCAGGAATTTATACCTACGTTGTTACCTTAACGATCGCACCATAACTGTTTTCTGCAACCCTTATTTATTTGAGAAGGATTTAAAAATGATTCGTCATTCTTTATTAACTGCTGCTTTGATAATTGTCAGTTCTGCTGCTCTTGCACCCAAAACAATGGCACAAACGGCTGATGTTCCGTTTACGGGAAATGTCGCTGGTGTCTGCAACTTTGATCAAATTACTCCTGGTAGATTGGGACTCAATCAGCCGACTAACCCAACTGCACTAGCGGGAGGATTTCCTGGAGGGGCATTTGGTAAAGTTTTGGTTAGCTGTAACCAAGGTGCCAGAGTGAGTATATCTCAGCCACAGCAGACCGGCGGCCCTGGGTTTACACCTGTGTTCTCTGTCGGGAATATCAACTCACCTTTTGGCAATACGAGTTCTCAAGGTGGTTTTCTGTCGTTGCCTCCTGGTGGCGGCTTGCCTTTGGATATAGACATGATAGTAGATAAGGGTACTCCCCTTGTTCCTGGAAACTACAGTTATGTAACAACGTTGACTATCGTGCCATAGACGAGAATTTTCCTAGTTTACCTTCAGTTTTGTTGAGAAAAATAGTTGCTAAATATCTTGTCGCTAAAGATTTAATCTTCAAGCGGCAAGATATTTTTCTAATGACCGATAGATAAAATAAGTCGGCTTTTGGGAACTATAAATCAGGAATTAAATTTACAATACTGCCATCGTTATAAATATGTTCAATAATAATTGGCGCTCTTTAGCTGCTGCTAGTGCTGGCTTGTTCGCCCTAGTTTTGTTTCCTAGTGCTGCTAAAGCCCAAATGAGCGTTTCTCCACTGGTGATTGAAGCCAAAGCGGAACGCGGACAAGCCCAAGGAATGATCACGATTTCCAATACGAGTAAGACCCCCTCTCGGATTCGGATCTATGCTCAACCTTTCACATATAGCCGCGATGCAGGGTTTCAAACCTTACCCTCTAGTCCCAGTGACTTAACGAAATATCTGCAATTCTCACCGCGTGAGTTGACTGTCAAACCAGGTGAAATTCGGCGGGTGCGCCTCATTAGTCGCTTGGCTCCTAATTTACCTGATGGCGAATATCGAGCGGTAGTGTTTAATGAAACTCTTACCGAATCTAAAGATAGTGCAGGTAATAATATTACTTTGGTAGCACGAATTGGCGTGACATTATATGTCAGAAAAGGCAACCTTTCTCCTAAACTAGTAGTTGATAGTGCTAGCTTCAATTTAGAGCAAAAACAAATTCAACTCTTAGTTCGCAATAGCGGTCAGGCAACAGTCCTCCCTAGTGTAAATTGGACATTGCGCCAAGGGCAAACTGTTGTTAAAACTGGGCAATTAGATGCTAATACTGTAGTGGCAAATAGCGATCGCAATTTTTTATTAAGTTACCCCAACAAAGACCAACCAGCCCTGAATCCTGGTCAATATCAGCTAATTGGTGAGTTGCTATGGGGTGAGGATAGTAACAAAACTAAGTTGCCATTCAATGTAAATATTACTATCCCCACTCAAAGGGCTGGATCACAAAAGAAATAAGTTGGACTTTAAAGCAACTGAAAACCCAGATTATTTAAAGCTTTACGCAATTGATGTCGGACTCAGAACTAATCTAGCAAATCAGGTTCTTCGCGCACAATTCTGTCATAAAGTGGCTGGAAACCGAACCACCCATTTGTATGTGACCCCACTTGAGTTTGTGTTAAACGGGCTGTTTCATGTTTGATTACACTGGGTCTACCCGCAGCTTCGGCCAGCAGTTGTGCTTGACACGATCGCTCTAAGCTAATGTACCAAAAGGCAGCTTCATCTACTGAATGTCCCACGGTTAAAATGCCGTGGTTACGCAGGATGAGGGCTTTTTTTGTACTCAATGCTTCAGCAAGTCGTTTGCCTTCGGAGGTATCTAAGACGACACCTGTATAGTCATCAAACAGCGCATGATCTTCGTAAAAAGCACAAGAATCTTGAGTTAAGGGGTCAAGGAGATGACTCAAACTAGACCAGGCTTTACCATAAATTGAATGGGCGTGAGCAGCCGCTATTACATCAGGTCGAGCTTCATGAATCTCAGAATGGATAGCGAAGGCAGCTTGATTTACGTGAGTATCGCCTTTAACCACCTCACCTTCTCTGTTGACCAAGAGCAGGTCAGAGACTCGAATATGACCGAAATATGTCCCGAAGGGATTGACCCAGAAATGGTCTGTAAACTCCGGGTCACGAGCTGTAATATGACCTGCGATTCCCTCGCTGAAACCAAACTTACCAAACAGGCGAAAGGCAGCAGCTAGGCGTTGTTTACGGTGCAGCCGTTCGTCTTCAATTCGCTGGAATACGGGGGGTTTTGGTCTATCGTACTTAGGCATATTCTTTTTCTTATTGTTTGCAGGGAGCGTTGCAATATCCAGAGCGAAAGGACTTGACGCTGTGAGATTTTAAAATGAACTGGTGACGCAAGACACAGCCAGTATCATTACCCAGGAGATGAATGGATACTGATGCACTGTGGGATGTGGTTTTGAGGGCGTGGATATCACCATCTGGGGGTAAGAGGTGGTATGTATCAGATGGTTAAAGCGATGCCTGCGGCGGGCAAAGCCTACGCACTTTGGTTATTTGTAATTGTGCGTGTCCTTCGGTGTCGCTGTTATCTACACGGCGATAGACTGTTTCTTGTTGATTGCCTTTGTATAAACCAATCAATCCCCAAGCCAAATGAGCGTGGATGGGAGTTGTTGAACCTGGGGAAATCACTAAGCTGAAAATTGACAGTAAACGGTCTTTGGCACGATAAAGTAGCCATTGACCAATACCACTCCCCATACTGCTTTCGGCATTGACTTGGGCAAACTTTTCAGGTAGCCATTCCTGTTGGGCAAGCAGTTCTTGAAAATCGGGTTTTAGTCTGGCGAGAGTTTGTGTACGATCATCATCGGTGCAGGCGCTAATTTCCCGCACTGTTGTTACAAAAGATCGTAATTCTTGACTCTCAATAAACCATTGGTCTTTTAGTAATGGTTCCAAGATGGTGTGATTTGTCATCTATAATTCCTCGCTTTGGGAAGCGACTGACATCAATATCAATTTTTTTATCTTTGCTGACAATAGTAATAGTAGTTTTAACACCAGAATGAGTATTAAAACCAAGTTGCTTAAGTTTATATAACAAAAAGATTTCTTTAGAATTATTGCGATCGCATTATCTCGATCACTCTCTCAGAGAACATCCCTCCTTGGCGTGTTGCGTTAAATGTAAAACATCTACATAAACTTGTATCGGAGAACCTGGTCAGGAATAATATAGACAATAAACTTTGCGTAGGCATAGCCCAGGCTTCGCTAGATAACAATGACTACTGTAATATTTGTACATGGCACTGGAATTAGAGAACGAGAATACAACGAAACCTTTAAAATCGTTGAGCAAAAGATTCACGCCCAACGTCCTGAGATTAAAGTTGCTCCCTGCCTTTGGGGTGCATTAGGTGCAAAGTTCAGCGAAAATCGGGCATCAGTACCCTTGGAAGATGCGACACTGGCTTTATCTCAAGGAGAAGTAGACGCAGAGATTGTACTGTGGGGGCAATTATACTGCGATCCTCTGTATGAATTACGGCTGTTGTCTTTGAAACCTATTGAGTCAGAAAATGCTTTTGGGGAAGAACCAGGGGATATTTTAGAATCTCGTGTAGCGAGTCTCATTCCGACATCTCAACTGCAAGCTAAGTTGCAAGAGGCGGGAATTGCAGAAATATTTGAGCAAGCACGAGAGGCTGTTATCCACAGTGAACCATATTATCAGGCATTGCTCACAGTTTCCGAAACTGATTTGAGTGAATATTATGCACCAATAGCTAGAGCGATCGCAGCTCAAGCAATATTTATTAGCGAACAGCAAGAAAAATTTCCCCCCATACTCACCGATGCTCAACTGCGGGATAATGTTGTGGAATTGCTAACTCTGGCTTTGGGAGAGGCAGAATTAGGATTGGGTAGCTGGTTGTTAAAGCCACTTGTTGAATTAGCGTTGCCAATGGGAACGAATTATGTCAGAGGAAACCGCCTTGAACTAACTGATAAAATTTCGCCGATGCCTGGTGATATCTTGCTGTATCAAACGCGGGGTGAAAAAATTAGGCAGTTTATCCAGCAACAAATAGAAGAAGCAGAACCGCCAGTGGTTTTACTCGCCCATAGCTTGGGAGGTATCGCTTGTGTAGATTTGCTAGTGCAACAGCAGTTGTCTCAGGTGGAATTATTGGTAACAGTTGGTTCCCAAGCACCATTTTTATATGAGATTAACGCCCTCTACAGCTTAGAATATGGACAGTTATTACCAGAGCATTTCCCGGAATGGTTGAATATCTACGATTTACGGGATTTTCTCAGTTACGTTGGTAATAAAATTTTCTGCGATCGTGTGCAGGATGTGCGAGTGGATAGCAAACAACCATTTCCCCGTTCCCACGGTGCTTATTGGACAAATGCTAAAACCTGGGAGGCGATTATTTCGAGGTTGCCATAATGGAGGTAGTGCTGTCAAGGTGAGTCTTGTATTCATTACGAGCCTTTTAACTCGACAGTTGAGCCTCTGAACTCAGAAGTTGAGCTTTTGAACTCGGAAGTTGCACCTTTTAACTCGACACTTGAGCTTTTGAACTCGGAAGTTGCACCTTTTAACTCGACAGTTGAGCCTTTTAACTCGACAGTTGAGCCTCTGAACTCGGAAGTTGCACCTTTTAACTCGACAGTTGAGCCTTTTAACTCGACAGTTGAGCCTCTGAACTCGGAAGTTGAGCCTTTTAACTCGACAGTTGCACCTTTTAACTCGACAGTTGAGCCTCTGAACTCGGAATTTTAAAAATTCTCAAAGAACAAGTGAAGATTTTGTCTGAACGAATATGAAATTCAAGCTACATATCACCCAATACGGTTTGGTTAACTTGTTTATTGAGCGGAGATCCCCCCAACCCCCCTTAAAAAGGGGGGCTAGTATCATCTCTTTTACCCCCTTTTTAAGGGGGTCGCCACAGGCGGGGGGATCTTATCCGAACAGTATTGGACATATCATCTTGACAGGGTTGCCCTAATGGAAATTATGGCTAAACCCGATCGCACTTTTGGGTTAATTGTGGGTATTGAAAAGTACCATGAATCTGAGTGGAATGTGAAGGGTGGGGGGCCAGCCGATGACGCGCTGAAATTTGCTCATTGGCTGCATCGGCGCGGTGTACCGAAGGAGAATATCCGGTTATGTTTATCAGCACTGGAAGAAAATCAGCAGTTAATTGGGGAATGTGGGTTAACTGTAGAATTAGCAACAGAGCAAAATATCTCCGACATTGTGACTAACTTTTTATCCCAACAGTCGGGGGATTTACTCTACATTTTTTGGGCGGGACATGGTTTGATTACCTCAGAACGAGAGCGTCGGTTGATTTTTGCTGATGCAAATAAACAGAATTGGCAGAACTTAGATTTGAATTCTTTATTAGTTTTGTTGGGTTCCGATAAATTTCAGATTCGTAATCATATTTGTATTATTGATTCCTGTGCAGATTTTCGTTCAGAATCAAAGGGCAGACCAACAAACTTAGGTGGCAAAACTTTTTTGAGTGGACAGCCAAGGACAGATACTCAACAATTTGTGTTACTGGCTACGCGTGAAGGAGAGACAGCTAAGGTAAATTCTGAAAATAAAACAGGATATTTTTCTCAAGCTGTGAGAGAGGCTTTAGCCGCAGCTAATGGGACTTTTCCCCCAAACATGAGGGAAGTTACCGAGCAAGTTAAGCAAGTATTTATTAGTTTAGATAAAAAACAACTGCCGACTTATTTTTATTCCCGCAGTTGGGATGGAGATATCGAAACATCTCATTTCAACCCGTTTGATATCCCGCATAACATCCAACAGAGTCAAGCTGTTAAGTTTGTCGGGAGGGATGAGCAACTAGAACAATTGCTTCAGCTATTGCAAGCAAATGATATTGTGGCAATTAGCGATGTGACTGGACAAGGTGGGGTGGGTAAAACAGAGTTAGCTATTCAATACTCAGAGCGATATTTGGGAGATTATTCTGGCGGTTGTTGTTGGTTAAATCCCCAAGGAACTGATTTGGGAACCCAGTTAATCAACTTTGGAATGGTTCATTTTTCTAACTTCAATCCTCCTGATCAATTAGATGCAACAGGTAAAGTTTTATATTGCTGGAAGAATTGGCAAGCTGGCAAAGTTTTATTGATATTTGATGATGTCAAAGACTGGAAGCAAATTCAACCCTACCTACCACCCAAAGGTTCTGTGTTTAAGGTGTTAATTACCACTCGTCAAAACACGGGGTTAATATATCCATCACTGCCGCTAGGTGAATTGTCACCAGATGCAGCCTTAGAATTATTAGCAAAGCTATTGGGGGATGAATATGTTCGACAGGAGACGGAGACAGCAAAAAAACTTTGTGAATTAATGGGCTATATACCCATTGGACTTTATCAAATAGCGGCGTATAGTCGCAACCGAGGGAGATCATGATGTTAGCAGACATTCTCGCACAGCTACAAAAGCAAGCACAGAGCGGCGAGTCTGGTGTAGCAGCAGCTTTTGAGTTGAATTGGCAAAGCTTGGAACCAGAGGCGCAAAAATTGGCTTGTCTGTTGAGTTTGTTTGCTTTGGCTCCTATCCCTTGGTCTTTGGTAGAATCAGCAGCAAGTTATGGCGATTTGGAATTTGACCTAAAAGATAACTGCACCGTTTTAGTTGAGCGTTATTTGCTGCAAGAATTAGCAGAGGACACTTACCAAATCCATGAACGCATTCGGGAATTATTGCAGCAGAAGTTAGAAGATTTGGCTGAAGCAGATGAACTTAAGCGTGGCTTTTGTCAAACAATGGTAGCCGTAGCAAAAGATATTCCTGAGACACCTACATTGATAGAAATTGCTAAAGTAACTCTTGCCATCCCTCACCTTGGGGAAACTGCCACAGTTTACCAAGCTTGGTTAAGCGATAATGATTTAATCTGGCCCTTTGTAGGCTTGGCTAGATTTTACCAAGGTCAAGGAGCCTACGTGCAAGCTTTACCTTGGCGTGAACAATGTTTATCATCTGCTAGAAAACGTTTCGGGGATGAACACCCCGATGTGGCAACTAGCCTGAACAATTTGGCATTCCTCTACAATTCACAGGGAAGGTACAGCGATGCCGAACCTTTGTTAATCGAAGCTTTGGCGATGACAAAACGCCTGCTGGGGGATGAACACCCCGATGTGGCAACTAGCCTGAACAATTTGGCAGCACTCTACAATTCACAGGGAAGGTACAGCGATGCCGAACCTTTGTTAATCGAAGCTTTGGCGATGACAAAACGCCTGCTGGGGGATGAACACCTTGATGTGGCAACTAGCCTGAACAATTTGGCATTACTCTACGATTCACAGGGAAGGTACAGCGATGTCGAACCTTTGTTAATCGAAGCTTTGGCGATGAGAAAACGCCTCCTGGGGGATGAACACCCCGATGTGGCAAGTAACCTGAACAATTTGGCATTCCTCTACGATTCACAGGGAAGGTACAGCGATGCCGAACCTTTGTATATTGAAGCTTTGGCGATGAGAAAACGCCTGTTGGGGGATGAACACCCAGATGTGGCAACTAGCCTGAACAATTTGGCATTCCTCTACGATTCACAGGGAAGGTACAGCGATGCCGAACCTTTGTATATCGAAGCTTTGGCGATGAGAAAACGCCTTTTGGGGGATGAACACCCCGATGTGGCAAGTAGCCTGAACAATTTGGCATTACTCTACAAATCACAGGGAAGGTACAGCGATGCCGAACCTTTGTATATCGAAGCTTTGGCGATCGCTGAAAAACGTTTGGGGGCAAATCATCCTAATACAATAACCTTTCGTAAAAATCTGGAATACTTGCGGCGGAATCGTCAGCCTTTATTCAGGAGAATGGTTGCTTTTGTCTCTCGTTGGTTTCAGTAATTTAGGTAATCTGCATCGGCTGCATTACCTGCCTGGGATTCAAATCCTAGTCTAATAAGTAGGCAAGATAATTAATTACACAATGTCATTGCGATCGCTTCTCTACAAGACGCTGCGATCGCCAGGGCTGCAATCATGCGATCGCTCAATACGGTTCGGCTAAGACTCGATCCCCCCACAACCCCCCTCAAAAAGGCTTGCTCAGAATGGCTCTATTTCCCCCTTTTGAAGGGGGATTAAGGGGGATCTTTAAGAACTATGCATCTTAACCAAACCATATTGTGCGATCGCTCCCCTTGCAATAACTGTAATTAATTTTGTTTATCTACTTAATGAGCCTCTGAACTCCGTCAACAAGTTTTTGATGTTCTCAGCTCGACTTTATCCAAATCAAAGAAGGTAAGCTACAATCGCTTTCTCACTTCCCCCAAGAAAATTGTAGTATCCCCTTGACATTATGTAGAAGCTATACTACATTTGTAGTATAAAGATAAAAGCATCAGTATCATTGAAACTTGGGTCTGTAGCTCTAACGGTAGAGCTCCCGGATATCACTTGTGCCCTAACAGAAAAAGCTTACATACTTGCTCAAAGGTAGAGCGATCATCTGCTAAATGATAAGTGCAGGTTCAATTCCTGCGGTGTTACCACAGCTTTTTTAACTTGCACGAGGTGTGAGTGAAACTCTCACAGGGAGGGTATCGGTTCAATCCCGATCAGATCCACTAATATAATTCGTAATTAAAACAAGAGGTGATTGCAATGGTTCATATTCGATTTGAAGGACGTTCTGTTGATGTTGCAAAAACACAACTGGGAATTGTCGGAGGCATGAATGATGTGGCAGTGAAGGAGCGCGTTGCTCGGCATTTAGATGTGAATAGCGATCGCCTTTGTACTTACATAGTTGATCGCCGTCCTAGCGGTGACTTGATTATCCGTCCCGAAGCTGTTTATGGTTAAAGTACTTCTCAATCACTTATACAAAAAGAGGTGACTTCAATGATGTTCGCTAACTCATTTTTAATAACAATTCAATTAGTAAAACTGCATTTAAACAACGTGAGATATGAGCGAACATCGTTTGAGCGAGATTGTGATTGAGCGTCCTCGCGGTGGAAGAAGAATCAGTCTTAAAAAGCTGAGTGGCTTTAAAAAGCAATTACACAAACTTACCGAGGAAGCGAGTCAGGATGGATTGTTAAATCCCTACCTGATTAAACCAACAAATAAATCCAAGTATCTTTCAGATCATCTCGGCCCCCTGCGGCGGTTTTTGCGATCGAAAACTGGACACCCTTGGAATGACGTTTACAGCGAACTGTGTCAACGATTAAATCCGAACACAATGATAGGACAGCATGTTATCGATCATGTGTGGGACTACGTTGAACGGCATGTAGAAATAATTGATGGTGAATTTTATAGCAAGCTTTACCGAGGGTATCGAATTAAGTTAGATGCAAGCGTTCGCGATCGCTTCTATATTCATCCTCAAACTGGAATTCTTTGTGCAGCCGAGAAAGTGCCTCGAAAGCAAAAGCAAACCCAGCGGCCAACTGATGTTGTCATCGTTGATGGTTATCATCAGTACCACAAGCTGAACGAGATTTGGTATCTAATTACCTTTGGGGATTTTGCACCGCCATCAACTGATTATGTGACAGATGTTATGAAAGGGATAATTCACCATTCTGCCGCAATATATGTAGGTCGAAAAATTTATGCTGTTAGTAAACAACAGTGTAATAAGAGAGAAATTCGATTTATTTTAAATCAACTTTCTCAACACTAAAATTCTCACTTCGTGCCCTAACTGGAGAAGCTTACATACTAGCCGAATGGTACAGGCACTTGACTTAAGATCAAGCGATTACGGGTTCAAATCCCGTGTGTGAATCAACAGCTTTTTCGACTTGCACGAGGTGATTTTATTTCATTTCAACATTGAGGTGAGAACGATGAAAAATATTAATTCTTTCAACATCGAGCCTGATGATTTAGACTATTTCTGCTTTTGAACCATTAAGTAAACGTCGTGGCTACCCATTTTAGCGAGTAGTGTCAACGATTTCGGTACTTTACTAGGACTTACGCAAAGCTAAATGCGGTAGGGGCAATTCATGAATTGCCCCTACCCAAAAATAAGGGTTTTGGCTATTGTTTGCGTAAGTCCTGTTTACATCAAAACTGGCAGTTGTTGCCGCGCCCCGATCGCGGAAGCTTACATAACTCTGCAAAAGTTGTACACAATGCTTCCCCAACTTGCGCGGTGACTTTATTACCTCGCGTGCAACATCTGCCTCCTTCAATTTTGGATTTAAGATTGCAATCCAAAATCTAAAATCCAAAATCCAAAATTCTTAGAGGAGGTTCCCATGAACACCGCAGAACGTGACCTGCGTCTGGAAATACTCAACAGTTTGCTCACAAGTCCTCACCGCAAGCTTGAGCAAGTTACAGAAATTCATCAGTTAATTGTTGAACTCGATCCCATTTTCTACGGACACTTGGCAGTCTGGTATCAGCATCATGGTGATGTCCGCGATCACAAGGAAGTGTTTGTTGGTCACTTATTAACCAGCAATTTGACTGAACACCGAGATGCTGGATTTGTGATGTTGCAAGAGTTTCCACCCTATCAGGTAGCTCGTGTGGTGGACTTCATGAAGCAGCACCAGAATAAAATGCCGCGTTCGGCTCGGACTGCGGTGCGGTGTTACCTGAAGGTACGGGAGAGCAATCCGGCTCTATTCGATCGCGCTGCTCTCCGGGGTCGCAAGGCAATGAAGCACTTGTATGCTTCGCTGCACATTAAGCCAAATGAGCGGGCAAATGCAATTCTGTTCCGCGATACTCCTCCAGAGGGTTCCTTAGCAGATATGCTGAAGCAGCTTGCTAAAGCAGAAAGTGCCGCAGAACAGGCACGGCTAATTGTGGAGTTCAAGATTCCCTATACGATCGCAGTTGGTGCAATCAAGCAACTTACGCCAGTTGTGTTGGTGGCGTTAATTAACAGCATGACTCCTCAGGAAGCGATCAATAACCTCAAGTCTCTCCAGACTAGAGGGGCAATGGATCACCCAGAAGTCAAGAAGCTGATTGATTCCAAGTTGGAGTCAGCATCTAAGAGTGGGCGCGTCTCAGCATTCAAAGCACAGATTGCAACAGATGCCGCAGATTTTGACGCAGACACCGTTGCCCGACTGGAAAAGGTGACTAACGAGCAAGTGAAGCGGCGCGGTGCGATCGCACGTCCAACTGCCTTATTGGTGGACAAGTCTGGCTCAATGGAAAATGCGATCGCTATCGGTAAGCAACTCGCTGCCCTAATCTCTGGTATCACTCAGGCAGAACTGTTTGTCTACGCCTTCGACACCATTCCTTATGCTATTACAGCAAAGGGCAAGGAGTTGACCGACTGGGAGCGTGCCTTCCAGCACATCAAGGCAGGCGGTAGCACTAGTATCGGCTGTGCATTGGAAGCAATGCGGCGGAAAAAGCAAGTGGTTGACCAGATTATCCTGGTGACGGACGAAGGCGAGAATGCGGCTCCTTACTTCGGTGAAGTCTACAAGACCTACTGCCGGGAGTTGGGGATAATGCCGAATGTGGTGATTGTCCGTGTGGGCACTTATTACGACTGGGTGGAGAGTCAACTAAAGCAGCAGCAAGCACCTGTAGATACGTTTACTTTTGCAGGCGACTACTACAGTTTGCCGAACCTTGTTCCACTTTTGACGCGCCCCTCTCGTCTGGATTTGCTGATGGAAATTCTGGATATGCCGTTGCCTGTGCGATCGGATAAGTAGAGTAAATCAGGGTGCATAGGTAATACACAATGCACCTAAAAACTTTACAACTTGACTTAAAATATTCTATAGATTTGAAGAATAAAACCCAATCTGCTGATACTATTTATTCTTGCTACGGATTATTAAAGTCAATTCCTGCTTTTATAGCTTTTTCTTTAAGATAGTTAGTGAAAGCAGAGCAAGACACAAGCATAAACTTGGCATCTTCAAAGTCAAGGTCAGATTCATCTAGTAAGGCATGGCGTATACCGTCAGCATCACTTGTATAACCGTATAACTTGCTAAATGCTCCACTTAAGGCAGGATGCAAATCAACTTTTTGTTCTTTTTCTATAATCTTTAAGGCTGTTCCTAATGTTACCTTGTTATCTTTGGCGATTAGACAACAAATTGATTCCACAGCGCTAATAGATTCTTTTATAGAATTCCTATAGTCAGGGTTTTCTTTCCTCGACAAATAAGTTAGTGCAGTGTTAAGGTGATTGGATACTGGAGCCAATCTATCCTGGTCTGCTAAAGCTTCTTCTATTTCCTTAATTTCTGTCTCTGAGGTTATTCGTGTAATTATCGAGCCAAGAAAACGATAGCCGGACAATTCACGTTCAAAAACATGATTGCATAAGCTAATAAACTTTTCTCGCGTAGAATCATTTCTGTAATTTCTAGCAATAAACTGTAAAAAATCATAAACTTCATTAAATTTATATTCAAAAAAAGATTGTTTGATAAAAGCATAATCTTGTCTCCAGTATCCTGATAAATCATCAAATTTCTTCTTAAAATGAGAAAACCACAAATCCTTAATTAAATATTTTATATCATCTCTTTCAACATACTTGTAGGTGGATGATTCTGTTTCAGAATAGTCTATATGGTAACCCTGATAATATTTTTCTAGTTTGTTCCAAAATAATAAAGCTAAGACATTCCATAAGCTGTTACGCAGATCATCATTCATTGACTCAATCTGCATAATGTCTCTCTTAAGTTTAAAGCCATGCCTCTCAGAAAAGGTATCCATACTTTAGTTTTTTTTTAGTCACTCAATTAACTATGTTATAGCGTAATTAACTAAAGAAAACTACTGAAATCTAAAGTTTAGAACTAGCTGAAGTTGTATTACTTTAATTTAGACGATCGCTCAACCCAAGAATCTGATACTGATGACCGATATGAAGAAGGCGTATGAAGTAACAGCGATCGCTCACTGCAAAATCTCTCTTTTCATCTCTTCCAAAGACAACTTCTTGCCTGCCTTAAATTCTTCCCGCGCCTTCTGAATAATTGCTAAGAACTCAGGATTAGTAAAGTGATATTTCATCTCGGTTTCTAGGGTTGCATCTGTAACTTTATTTTAAAAAATTAATATTAGTTATGACTAACATATTTAAACTAATCAACCAAATTGCGATCGCAGAAGCACAGTTGTCTGCTACCCAATTTCTCGCGCCCTGTGTCAAAGGTGGACGAGTTCGCACACAGGTAGCTGGGATGGTCTACACCTTCAGTCCAAAGCCTAGTAAATTTGAAGGTTGGGGCATCTTTCAGGCTGTGGATGAGAAGACAGCAACGGTTGTGGAAGAAGCAGACTTGCCCCAAATTGCGGAATACCTGCAACACTTTCCACAAGTACGATTGCGGTTAGCACACCCACTGCGGGGACAAACCTGGTTAGCATACCCTGTAAATGAAGCAGATATGCGTCAACGTTTGAAGGTGGTTAAGCCGATCGCAGTGCATCTAGTAACCGAGGGCGTTACCTTTGAGCAAATTATTGCCCGTTGGAATGGACAGTCTTGCTGGTTCGAGGAGGTTGATCGCCGTACCGATCCGGCAATTTCTGAAACTCTGCAATCTGCTATTAAGCAACTTACTCCTGCTGAAGAATTGCACTTCAAAGGCATTACTCCAGAAATCCGCACAGTGTATGAATTAGCAACTCGGCGTATTGATGGCTTTGCTCAACCCCAACAGGATGAAAAACGATTGAGAAAGGCATTGCAGATGGGCGGCGGTGAATTACGCCAATTCCACGATCGCAGTGATTATTGGACAGTTGATTGGACAACTGCTGATGGTGTTCGCCACACAAGTGCGATCGCTAAAAATGATTTAACTGTTGTCAGTTCTGGCATTTGTCTGAGTGGACGCGATCGCGATTTTGACTTGCAATCCTTAGTAGGTGTGATGGAACAACAAGAGTGGTGACAATACTTTTCGGTTAAGATGCACAGTCCTTAATGATCCCCCTTAGTCCCCCTTAAAAAGGGGGAGATAGAGCCATTCTGAGCAAGCTTTTTTAAGGGGGGTTGGGGGGATCAAGTCTTAACCAAACCGTATTGAGAGCGGTGAGTATATTAATTACGAATTACGAATTATTATGAGTATCTTTTTTCACGAACAGCTTTACCGCACTAATGCTGTAATGGCAAAGCTAAAAGACTATCCTGTAACAATTTGTGGGGCTGGAGCATTAGGAGCTAACATTGCTGAAAACTTGGCTCGATCTGGTTTTGATAAACTTACGGTGATTGATCGCGATCGCATTGAGGAGCGTAACCTTTCAACTCAGCCTTACTACCGTTCCGATGTTGGAGCGTTTAAGGCGAAAATCTTGGCGAACAATTTATATCGAGCAATTGGTACTAAAGTTGATGCTAAAACAAAAGAGTTGACACCAGCAAATACAACACAATTACTCAAAGATAGTCAGCTAATTGTCGATGTCTTTGACAACAGTGTGGCACGTCAAGCAGTGAAAGATTATGCTGATCAATTTAACATTCCTTGTCTTCATGCTGGACTGTCAGCTGATTATGCAGAAGTGATTTGGAATGACGTTTATCGCGTTCCTTCTGAGGTGAATGATGATGTCTGTGATTATCCCCTGGCACGAAACCTAGTCATGTTAACCGTTGCTGTGGCGTGTGAAGCGATCGCTTCATTCATTGCTACAAAAGAACAGCGTAATTTCACCATCACTCTAAAGGATTTGAGTGTTCAATCTCTGTTTAGGTAGCTTGCGTCCATGAATAGTGCTATCAAGTAGACTATAGTCCTCCAAACCACTCATAGCCCTGATCCTCCCAAT
The DNA here is from genome assembly GCF_015714725.1 of Nostoc sp. WHI. Lineage (GTDB taxonomy): Bacteria > Cyanobacteriota > Cyanobacteriia > Cyanobacteriales > Nostocaceae > Nostoc. Next base: position 24,634 of record NZ_WBKM01000020.1, on the reverse strand, counting down.
AGCCTTTAATGGGCAACAAATTGCTGACAAATGTAATTTGAGTTACCCACTTGCTTTGCTTGTAGCCCAGTTTAATTGGGGATGCTAGGCGCATAGGCGCACCATTATCAACTGACAATGGTTGTCCATTCTTTTGATAAGCCATGAGAGTTTGGGGATGTACCGCAGAAGCAATATCCCAGCTTTCATAATAGCCATCAGCAGATTTGAAGTAGACATAACGAACGTTTGACTTCGGCTGTACCAACGCTACTAAGTCTTGTAATCGCACACCCCCCCATTGAACGATCGCAGCCCAGCCTTCAACACAGACATGGCGAATCACCATTGAAGTCAAGGGAAGTTTTTGAATATCCACCATGCTCAATTGCATCGCGTTAGCAACCTCACCATCAATCGTTAGGCGAAACTGCGCCGGATCAATTTGCGGAGTGAAGTCAAAGGTATTAATCAGTAATTTATCTGCTTCTATAGCACTAACAGGAAATTCTGGAACTGGTTTCTGACTTAACAAGAGTGCTTCAAGACGTTGATTTAGTGGCTCAGATATTTGCCGGACATTATCTGAGAACAAACTTGTCCCACAGCCACCTAAAAGAAAGCCTACCCCTGAAAGTCCAGATACTTGCAGTAACCGGCGACGGGATAGGGTGCGTTTGGGAAGAATCAGACTCATAAAACCTCTACAGGAACATAGACTTAACTAGACGGACGCTTCCTACTTTGAGAGCAAGTAAGGAATAAGCAATTGTAAACAGTATGACAGTGATAAAGTGAATAGTGCGTAAAGTCTGCCAATTACCAAACAGCCCGGAAAGCTAATGAAGTTGGGCAGGTTTGTACATCGCCTTGGGAAAAATTGCGAGTAATCCTAAAAATAAAAAGAGTGCGATCGCACTATTACGCAATAAAACAATTTATCGGGTTGACGAAGATAATAAACAGGTGAACATTGCAAGGTTTCAGGACGCATTAAGATTCAGCCCTGAATTGTAATTGTAACCTTTTACAAGAAAGCGTATTGACAACGTAAATACATCTTGCCTAGACTATGAGGTATGGATGTGTTTTTCGTGCTTAATGGTGTCACCTTCCTTTGAAACCAGGAGAAAGCTAGATTAATCCTAGCAATCATGACGGCATAACATTTCAGCAAGCCGTAGAAGCTTTCTTCGATCCGTTTCTAGTGGTGGTTGATGCAAGCCGCAATGATGAGGAGCGGGATGCTGTGATTGGCTTGGACAGACGATGGAATCTTCTGTACGTCGTCTACATTGAACGTGAAAACGACATGATTCGGATCATCTCGGCTCGGAAAGCGACGCGCAAGGAACGTGAATACTATGAAAGCTGAAGTCTTAAGAAAGCGACTCGATAAAAATCGTCCAATGACGACAATTACAATTCGCATTCCCGAAGATGTGATTGAGGATTTGAAGCGAGTAGCACCATTGTTAGGGTTTTCTGGTTATCAGCCATTAGTTCGTGCTTATATCGGACAAGGACTTAGAGCAGATATTGAACGACTTGAGGGTGATACTGTTTCGATATTGATTGCGAGCCTGAAACGGCATGGTGTGAGTGATGAGATAATTCGTGAAGCACTCAGCGAAGCTACTGAGCGAGGCAGCAACAGTTAGTAACGGTAGTATTCCTCTGTCATGAGTAGCGAAAATTATCTGCTTGTGTTCGAGGTTACTAGCATAAAATAACCTGTGATCTATTATTTAGAAGTGCATTGACCAGATTTGAATTCATAGTAGATGGCCCACCAGTCTCACAACAGGCTCGCGATCGCGGCAAGGGCAATCGGCGTGAAGCTTGGAGAAAGACAGTGCGACAAGAGGCTGAAAAATACTGGTCTTCGGAACAAAAAACAGCTACTGGGTTGGTTATGCTCCAGATAACCTATTTCTATGATTCTGATAAAATGGATGTAGACAATATACCGAAGCCTATTCAAGATGCAATTAATGGATTAGCCTACGACGACGATTCTCAAGTAAGCGATCTCTTAGTTAGAAAGAGAAATTTGTCAGGTAACTTTAGAATAGAAAACATGACCCCAACATTGGCGGAAGGTTTTGCTCGTGGCAATGAGTTCTTACATATTGTCGTAATTGATGCTCCTAACCAGGAGTTAATTATTTGATGGAAACTCCAACCGCAAACTTAGAAAGAGAGCGATTGCTGAAACTAGGAGAGGAGTATCGTGAAAAGGGTTACGAAGTTTTTTTTCATCCAAATCCAGAAGACTTACCTGACTTCCTTAATCACTATCGCCCTGACATGATAGTACGTCGGGGAGAAGAAAATGTAGTTATTGAAGTCAAGTCACGCTCCTCACTTAATTCTTCTTCTAATCAATATTTAGTTAATTTAGCTCAAGCGGTAGAAAAACATCCTGGTTGGAGATTTGAATTAGTAATGACCAACCCGGAGGATATAATGTATTCTCTGAAAGCAGAGGGTTCTCTTCAGGAACATGAAATAGAATCACAGTTGCAAGTAGCAAGGCAACTTACAACGCAACATCCAGAATCAGCTATTCTATATTCTTGGTCTTTGGCAGAAGCAACTTTGAGACTTATTACCGAAAAGGAAGAGCTAAGTTTAGAAAGATTTGATCCACTCTACTTAGTAAAGCAATTAGCAACTGAAGGTGTAATTTCAAAATCTGAGTATCAGTTACTAATGAATGCACTCTTATTACGTAATGCGATCGCTCATGGCTTCAAAACTACACAACTTACACAAAATTCTGTATATGAATTGATCGAGCTTACAGAGCAGCTCTTGAAAACTTTACATACTGACGAACAAGTATAAAATAGGGAGTGGTAAATTCCCCACTCCCTACTCCCTACTCCCTTCTTATGCTTCGATAACTACCCGGAGATTGCCCCGTTTTTTAGCAACGCGACAAGCAGTGGTAGTCCCAGAACGCTCGAATTCTAAATCGAGGATGGTGGGGCCGACTCGCAAATTATGAAATGACAGGCGATTAATCGATTCTGGCAAAGCGGGATCGATTATTCGCAAGCAGTTATTTTGAGCGTCAGGCACCAAATTGACCATCATTTGCAGTAGTTGAAAAATACTACCAGTAGCCCAAGCTTGGGGAGTACAAGCAACTGGATACTGTACGGGAGCATTATCACCGTTCCGTTCGTAGCCGCACAAAAGTTCTGGAGGACGTTGATAGGGTTGCTGCTCAGTCATGTCGAATAAACCTTGGAATATTTCTAGGGCTTGATCAATTAGACCGAGCGATCGCAATCCCATTGCAATCAAAGCGTTATCATGAGGCCAGACCGAACCAGTGTGATAGCCCATTGGATTGTAAGCGGGTGACAAACTACTCAGGGTACGAATGCCCCAACCATTAAACATATCTGGTGCCCGCAACCGTTCTGCTACACTATAAGCCTTTTCGTGGGTGAAGAGGCCCAAATTCAGACAATGACCGGGATTTGAGGTGATACTGTCTACTGGGTTGCCATCTCCATCCAAAGCCAAAGCGCAAAAATCCTGGTCTTCCACCCAAAAATCTCGATTAAAACGAATCTTAAGATTTCTCGCCTCTTCTTGCCAACGATCTGCCAAATCAAGCCGCTTCTTCATCCTAGCTATTTCTGCTAGGCGCATTTTTGCAGCATAGACGTAAGCTTGCACCTCAGACAGGGTAATTGGGCCGTTGGCTAATTCTCCCTTGTGGTTTACAATACAATCGCCAGAATCCTTCCAACCTTGGTTAACAAGACCGCGTTTGGATTTACGGAAGTAACTGAGGTAACTGGTTTGTTTGCTATTGCGATCGATCCACTCCATTGCTGCTAGAGCATTCGGCCAAAGTTGCTCTAGGAGTTCTTGATCGTGAGTCCAAGCATAATGTTCGGCATAGAGCATCAGCCATAGGGGAGTGGCGTCAACAGTACCATAGTAGGGTGTATGGGGAATTTCTTGACAACGAGCCATTTCTCCCAAACGTAGCTCGTGCAAAATCTTACCCGGTTCTTCTTCGCGCCATTCGTCGTCGATTTTACCTTGGTATGTCGCTAGTAATATCAGGGTTTCTTTGGCGATTTGCGAGTTTAACATCAAGGTTTGGGAAGCTGTGATCAGCGAATCTCGACCAAATAGTGTCGAAAACCACGGCACTCCGGCGGAAACAATTTTATGCTTCCCAAAAGATTGGCGCAACAAATACATATCTTGTTCTGCCCGCTCAATCACTCGATTGAAGGTATTCTTATCTGAGCTAATACGTGTAATTTGTTGTACCCAGTTTTGCTCTTCCATAAACTCAGCGGCTTTCGCCTGTCCTAAGGTAATGGCGGCGCTCACGGTTGAACTGGATTGGTTGTTTCTCAACATATTCACTCGGTAGCCCAGCTTTTGAGTTTCGTGAGAAGCCAACTCTAGCTGCCAAACCGCAGTGTAACCCTTGAAAGAGTCTGGTTGCCGATGTTGGAATAGAATCCGGGATTCCATCACCGAGCCATCCAAACCTTGATAAGCGAGTGTCAAAGATTCTTCCCTAAAGGCAGATGGCTCTTTGGGTATAGGCGTAACGCCATCGACGAGAGAAAATGTTCCTTCCTCAGGCGTCAAGGCCACAAGGCGTAAAAGCCGGCCTCGTTTTTCTCTGTTGTAGCCTCGGACTTCAAATAAATCAACAAAATCCGCGTCAAAGCTGATGCTTAGTTCAAAACTGACGGTTGTTGTGCTGTAGTTGGATACTTCTATTTCTTCAAATAATGCTCCATTCAGCACGATTTCTCGGCGAATTCCGATAGTGTCGGCTTTCAGGCGTTCGTCAATTCTGGGGTTGGTACACAAAACTGAGAGTGAAAACCCTTTTTGGGCACTACTACTGAGGAGTACAGGCGATCGCCCTTCAATTTGCAACTCCAAGCGATTCAGAAATCTTGTATCACAACAAAACAGTCCCATACTGGGATTGCCATCGTTAAGGGAACAGCCAGAAATATTCCCAATAGTATCTGTCACAAAAAATAAATCATCATCTTTAACCGTCAGCGTCGGTTGTGGTCTTTCACTCACAACACAAGGCCACTCCGGGATCGGTAATTGTTCAGCAGGAATAAAAGTTTTTCCATCCAAGAAAATTTTTTCCGGGGTCATTAGTGTATCCGGTGTCATTAGCCAAAGTTCCGTGTACAGGTCTATATTTTTGTGGTCTTCCGAGTAGAGGCTGCTGACCTCATAACTTCCGCGAAAAGGCGCTCTCTAGAACTCGTTTGAGCCATTCGAGCCAAAGTAATCCTTACATAATGCTGACAAAATAGCAGCACTCAAATCAATATAAGCAAATCTTGATAGATTTATATTTTATAAGTCTAAAGTCAGACTGAAAACTGAGGATTTTGAGATAATTTATTAGTCATTTAACTTTCTCAAGACATAAAGCACATAGGATATCCAGCAAAAAAGGCGAAATTCACAGTTTTTGTTGGGCATAGAGAGGATTTTTTCTCTCCTATTATACGATTTTGTCTTAAATATCTTTGGTATTTGACTAGACAAATTCAGGACTTACGCAAACAATAGCCGAAACCTTGATTTTCAGGTAGGGGCAATTCATGAATTGCCCCTACAGCGTTTAATTAATTGATTAAATTTAATCACTAATTATGGATTAAATTATGTGGATGTAGCAGTAATGATTTTTGGGTAACAAAATTTCTGTAGTGAGCATAAATCAATGTAGGCAAAGTAGGCGATGTCTTCTCTACGAGACGCTACGCCAACGCCTAGATTATTAATCAATCTTCAGTAGTTAATAGTCAATATAACAGTTTAAACTATACAATAATTGTTTTTTAATACTTAGCAATGAAAAATTTTACTTGTCCAAGCATACGACAAAGCTGGTCAAGAATGTATATTGGGCGTAGTAGCCTATTATTTAAAACGTCACAATTTGCAACTGTCTGTTTAAATTGAGAGTCCGTTGGAATTTGTACAATGCAACTGTGACGTGGATCTGATCGAGGTTGAGCGTTTAACAATAATTCATGAGCATTTCGACTTCTGTGCTGAGTGATCTGCTAAAGTCCCTACCGTACTTGCGGCCCCAGCTATATTTTAAGGCTTCGCTAACGGCGCTCTCCCACGCGATGGAAGATCAAGTTTTGGCTGCGACTTTAGCCCAACCCCTGATAATTGCTAGTTTCCAGCGAGAGCGATTCTATCGCCAAGAAGCTCATCGCTATCAGCGACTTGCTTTGCGGAGTAATCAAATATATGTATTATCTGCTCCAGAAACAGATTTTACCAACAGTTCGGAACACTACGAAAAAGTTGCTTTTGAGCCAGAGGATGGCTTAAGTCAAGAGTGGCATTTGGTTGTGATTGCTGACAGTTATGCCACTTGTCTGGTTTGCCGGGAAAACCTTGGTTCTATTGCCAAAAACAAGCAACTACCAGAGCTAAACCCTAGCCTGGATATGGACACAGCACGAAGATTTGAGGGAATTTGGACATCGGAAAGGGGAGTTAGCCTAAAAGCAGCCGAATTGCTGTTAGAGAGGATTTTGGTTTACAGACCAGAATTGGCAAGTAAAATTGACGAGGCACGCCAGAGGTTTGGCATCGGGGAGCCAAGAAGCTACTCTGGAGCAGAACAGGTCAATGAATATGCTTGTGATATTGACACAGATCCCTTTGTGCAGCGCTTAGTAACTTATTTGCAAGCTAGTCAGTACAAATTGCACAAAGCCTACCGTTCAATTGCTGCCAAAGCACGAAAAGAGCGGTTAGTCAACTCAATTAGCACTGCCATTCGGCGATCGCTCGATCCTCACGAAGTTCTCCAGGTGGCGGCACAAGAATTAGGACAACACCTAGAAGCTTGTCGCTGTCTAATTTACCGCGCTCAAGCCGCAGATAGCCAAGCCATAATTGAACACGAGTTTTTGACTCCTGGGATTGTATCAGTTCGTGGGCAAACCTGGGAGTTAGAGAAAAATTTTCTATTTCGGGACATAGTGGAACAAGGGGAAGGGATTTGTGTAAGCGATACGCTGAGTGACCCTCGCGTTACCAATTCGCCAGGACTTTCCTTAATTGCCAAAAAGTTTGCCATTCGTTCTTGGTTGATGGAACCAGTGTTCTCTCAGGGGCGATTATTAGGCATTGTGGAGTTACATTATTGCCGGATGCCACCGCACGAGTGCCAACCTGGGGAATTGGATCTGGTAAAAGCGATCGCTACCCAAGTAGGAGCAGCTCTCATCCAAGCGGAAGCTTACGCCAACCTAGAAGAACTTAACCAGCAGCTAGAAGCCTTAGACCGCACTCGCAGCAACCTCATAGCCATTACTGGACATGAACTGCGTACCCCCCTATCCACCATTCAAGTGTGCTTAGAAAGCCTCGCTAGTGAGCCAGATATGCCCTTGGAGGTGCAGCAGATCATGCTCAACACTGCTCTTTCTGACTCAGAGAGGATGCGGAAACTGGTACAAGATTTTCTGACCCTTTCTAACTTGGAAAGCGGCCGGGTGCAATGGCATCCAGAATCTCTCACCTTACAAGAGTGTGTGGATTTAGCACTCAGCCGAAATCGCACACGTTCCTCAACGGAAAAGCTGCCCCAAATCAAAACTCAAATTGCCCAAAACCTACCTCTGATAAGAGCTGACGGTGATTGGTTAGTAGAGGTACTGGCAAAACTTATGGACAATGCTTTTAAATTTACGCCACCCGAAGGAGAAATTACCATTCAAGCGATTGACAACAGCTATCAAATGGTCGAGGTTACTGTGGCTGACACCGGACGCGGCATCGAACCGAATCGTTTAGAAGTAGTTTTTGACCGCTTCTATCAAGAAGAGGGAGCGCTGCGCCGCACCACTGGCGGGACTGGACTTGGTTTAGCAATTTGCCGTCAAATTGTTAATGGCTGGGGTGGGGAAATTTGGGCAGAGTCAACTGGCAAAGACCAGGGTAGTAAGTTTCGCTTCACTATACCTAGTATTGAGAGTAGCAGACAAGAAAATCGGACAAAAGTCAAGAGTAAATAGGTATTAGTCCTTTGTCATTGGTCATTAGTCATTGGGCAAACAGGGCATGGGGCATGGAGCATAAGTTTTTAACAAATGACAAAGAACAAAGGACAAATGACTAAAAACTGTTACAGTCTATAACGCGATCGCAATATGATCCTGGTTGCGGTGTTAGGATTCCCTAAAAACGTTGAGAGAATACTTTAATGGCAGAAACACTCTCTGGAAAAACACCGCTATTTGCTGGCCACACTGGTGGCTTGCTAACTAAAGCAGCAGTGGAAGAAAAGTACGCTATCACTTGGACTAGCCCCAAAGAACAAGTATTTGAATTGCCTACAGGTGGTGCTGCTACTATGCGGGAAGGTGAAAACCTGCTGTATCTAGCTCGTAAAGAGTATGGCATTGCTTTGGGCGGTCAGCAACTCCGGAAACTCAAAATTACAAATTACAAAGTTTACCGGATTTTACCTAACGGTGAAACTACTTTAATTCACCCAGCTGACGGCGTATTCCCTGAAAAGGTGAATGAAGGTCGTCCAAAAGTGGGTTATGTCCCACGCAGCATCGGGGAAAACCCCAGTCCAGCACAACTCAAGTTTAGTGGTAAAGCTACCCACGACGTATAGGGACTAGGGACTGGCGAAGAAGCAGGGGAGCAGGGAGCAAAGGAGAAGAGTTTTCCCCTCTGCCCCCTGCACCCCGCTCCTCTGCCTCTTTTCAATGCCCAATCCCCTATCCCTAAGCTATTTATGGTATTCCCCGATTTCTCAGAATTTTCTCAGCTAGCTGTACAAGGCAACTTCGTTCCGGTATATCAAGAATGGGTAGCAGACCTAGATACGCCCGTATCTGCTTGGTATAAAGTCTGTGCAGGTCAACCCTATAGTTTTTTGTTGGAATCAATAGAAGGCGGGGAAAAACTGGGACGCTACAGTTTAGTGGGCTGTGATCCAGTGTGGGTTTTAGAAGCAAGGGGCGATCGCACGATCCAAAAAAACCGCGATGGTTCGCAGGTCGTTTTTGCAGGTGACCCTTTTACAGCTTTAGCCGAATGTTTAGCACCTTATCACCCAGTCAAGCTACCACAGCTACCGCTAGGAATTGGCGGGTTGTTTGGGTTTTGGGGCTATGAATTGATTCAGTGGATTGAGCCACGCGTGCCAATTCATCCACCAGATGAGCGAAATATCCCTGATGGGTTGTGGATGCAGGTAGACCACCTATTAATTTTTGACCAGATGAAGCGGAAAATTTGGGCGATCGCTTATGCTGATTTACGTGATCCGAAAGTAGATTTGAAAGCAGCATATCAACAAGCTAGCGATCGCGTCACTCAAATGCTCGAAAAGCTATCTCTACCTTTATCGCCGGAAAAAACCAGATTGGAATGGAAATCGCCAGGGAGCAGAGGGGCAGAGGAGCAGGGGAGCAGAGGAGCAGGGGAGTATAAGAGCAACTTTACCCGCCCTGATTTTTGTGCCAGCGTCCAAAAGGCCAAAGACTACATTCAAGCAGGCGATATTTTTCAAGTAGTAATTTCCCAGCGACTATCAACAACATACACAGGCGACCCCTTTGCACTTTACCGCTCCCTACGTCAGATAAATCCTTCGCCTTATATGGCTTACTTTCACTTCCAAGATTGGCAAATCATCGGTTCCAGTCCCGAGGTGATGGTAAAAGCCGAAACAGATTCAGATGGTGGAGTGATAGCAACGGTACGCCCCATTGCCGGGACGCGGCGACGAGGTAAAACCACCCAGGAAGATGCCGCTCTAGCTCAGGATTTACTCCAAGATCCTAAAGAAATTGCCGAACATGTGATGCTTGTAGATTTAGGACGGAATGATTTGGGGCGTGTTTGTCAAAGTGGTAGCGTCAAAGTTGACGAATTAATGGTAGTTGAGCGCTACTCCCATGTGATGCACATTGTTAGCAATGTTGTGGGTAAATTAGCACTTGGTAAAACAGCCTGGGATTTACTAAAAGCTTGCTTCCCAGCAGGTACGGTAAGCGGCGCACCCAAGATTAGGGCAATGGAGATTATCCACGAGTTAGAGTCTAATCGTCGGGGTGTTTATTCCGGTGTGTATGGATATTACGATTTTGAAGGACAATTAAATACTGCGATCGCAATTCGTACAATGGTAGTGCGTGATAATATGGTGAGCGTGCAAGCCGGTGCAGGTTTAGTGGCTGATTCGGAGCCAGAGAAAGAATACGAAGAGACGCTGAATAAAGCTAGAGGTCTGTTAGAAGCAATTCATTGTTTGCGTTGAAATGTAAAATTACTCAAATACTACTGTCCTGTTACCATATACTAATACACGATTTTGCAAATGCGATCGCACTGCTCTTGCTAATACAACTCGCTCTAAATCTTTGCCTTTTCTAACCAAATCATCAACTTCATCACGGTGACTAACTCGCACCACATCCTGTTCAATAATTGGCCCAGCATCTAAATCAGCAGTAGCATAATGAGCCGTTGCGCCAATAATTTTAACACCACGCTCAAAAGCTCTGTGATAGGGATTTGCTCCCATAAAAGCTGGTAAAAATGAATGATGAATATTTATAATTTGCGGAAACTGAGTGATAAAATCTCCACTAACAATCTGCATATATTTCGCCAACACAACTAAATCAATTTTGTACTGGCGCAGTAATTCTAATTGTTGAGCTTCTTTTTCCGATTTATTGTCTTTAGTAATAGGAATATGTCGGTAGTCGATACCAAATTGTTCTGCAACTACCTTTAAATTAGAATGGTTACTAAGAATTAAAGGAATTTCAGCAACAAATTCTTGGGCGCGTTGTCGCCAAATTAAATCAAATAAACAATGGTCTTGCCGACTTACCCAAATAGCGATGCGTGGTACAGTATCAGAAAAACGTATTTCCCATTTAGCGCCTAAAGGTTGAGCGATTGGATTAAATGCAGGGGCAATCAACTCTCGCGGCAAATTAAACCCATTTAACTGCCATTCGATGCGAGTGAGAAATAATCCAGCAGCAAAATCTGTATGTTGATCTGCATGGATAATATTACCGCCATTAGAATAGATGAAATTGGCAAATTTCGCCACTAGTCCCCGTTGATCCGGGCAGGAAATCAGCAATGTTGCTGTCGGATTTGTCATTACTTACTATTGGTCGGAGTCGGTAGAGGAAGAATACTTGGCAGAGGTGTTGCGTTAAGATTATCTACAGGTTGTTTCCATTCTGATAATTCCCGGTTCACGGCATTTGCAAAATCTGGAGATACCAACAGCACATCTATATTTCCATCTGGTTTAGCAGCAGAGTCAGTTTGAGCATACAAGAAACGCCCGTTAAAGTTAAGTTTACCTAAAATCAACTGATGGTTTTGCTGATTTTTTAGGGTAATATTGATAGTTGCTTGGGGTTGATCTAAGGCAAACTCTCCAAGCTCTTTTGCTGGAGTTGATAAAGTGCGTAGTTTACCGCCGTAGGCATCGCTCTTACCTTCGACTAATAAATCCATCAAATAAGAAACAATAGCATCATTTGCTAGACCAGATACCGGAGATTTAATTAACCATTTGGGGTTGCTAGATTCAGGATTACGTTCCAGATTCAGGGTGAGTTTTTTTGTCTTGACTGTTAAAGACTGCACATCATCTGCGGCAAAAGAGAAAATTTGCTGCTTTTGCTCCTTATTTTCTTCTCGCACAGTTGCACCTCGAATTTCATAGAAGTAAACAAAACCACCTAAACCTAGCGCTAGTAGTATCAAAATTAAAGTCGTTCGCGGCAATTTCATTTTTTATTCATTGGGTATTTGTCATTGTAGAGACGCGATTCATCGCGTCTTTCTACCGTCGTTTCCACCAGATAATAACTGCCGCCGCAAAACCAATTAAAGGTAAAACCAACAAAGACAACAATATTAAAAGATTGCCTTGGGTGGTTGTCAGGGTTATTCGACGGTTTTTCGGTTCTTTGGGGCGAATGGAAAGGGGTTGCTGATCCTGTTGATTCAGCCAGGTGACTGAGTTGAGGAATACATCTCCATTTAGTTGCTTTTGAAACAAGCCATCGGTGGCAAAATTAGAATTTCCTAAAACCACTAACCGGGACTCGGTGGCTGTTTGAGATGAGGGAGTGGGCGCAGGGGAGGCTAGGGGAGTGGGGGAAGGAGTAGGAGTAGGGGAAGCTTTACCTTGAGTGGTTGGTGATGGAAGGGGTGAAAGTGTAGGAGAAGCTTGGGGAGTGGAAGTAGATTTAGCTGCTTGTTTTCTGGTTAAGGCTACACCCAAGGTTAGAGGCCCTTTGAGGTCTTTATCTGCATTAAACTCTAATTTTTCGCTTTGAAGGTCGCTTTCTGCCCAGCTACTGGGATAGGGTTTGGTTCGTAGCAGAGGAGTAGCTTCGACACCAGGTACAGAGGTAATTTCCAGTGGTCGTGCAACCGGATAAAAAGAATTACCGTTACCGAAATCTTTGGTAATCGGATGTTGCCCGTATTCTGTCACCAAGGGCGCAGCAGGGCCAAGTCCCACGACGCTTTCACCTGAAACATCCACTGCTAAACGATTATCTAGACGAACACCCCACTCTTGTAGCAAGTTGTCAAGTTTAGGATCAGTATTGGGATCAATCATCAGCAGTAAGTTACCGCCTCGATTCAAATACTCTTGTAAGGCTTTAACTTCGCCCTCAAATAGCTCTCGCTTGGGGCCAGCGACTATTACAACAGCAGCATCTTGAGGAACTTTGGAGGTTTCTGCTAAATTTAGTGGTGCTGTTGTGTAATTTTTGTCGCCTAATCCCTGGACTGCTTGTGATATTGAACTTTTACCTGCTGAAAGTTGATGTTCGCCATGACCTTGCAGTAAGTAAACTTTGACTGTGGTTGAATTTGTTAATTGTTGCAGGCGACTGGTTAATCTAACTTCCGACAAGCGCTCATTTTGATTTACTGTTTGTACTAATTGCCGTTTATCGCCAGATTCTAGGTAAACTTCCCCATAATCTTTTACGCCAAACTTTTCTGCAATTCCTGGTCTTGCTTGGGGGTCAATGTACTCATATTTAAATTTTGAGCTTTGGCGTTGATAGTTTTCTAGCAGTTCTCGGTCTTGGGGATTCTGGTTAATATCAAACACCCACACTTTAACTAGCTGTGGTAAAACCCTCACCAGTTCCCGCGACTGGGGCGCAAGGGTAAACAATTGAGTTTCTGTTAAGTCTGCCCGTAAGTGGTAGCGAGTTCCTAAAAAGTTAATCAATCCCAAAATTGCCAATACTGCCAGAGTTGCTACCAAGGCATTAGTCCCAGCTTGGGTAGAACGACGTTTCCACCAGTTAGTCTGGTAACTTTGCCAGATTATCCACAATGCACTGATGGCAATTCCTGTAATCAAAAATGCTAATGGAATTAATCCCCACTGGTCAGAGACTAATCCAACTGTTAAGCCGACGGTAATTAAGAACGGACCGAGCCAAAACAGATATTTCCACAGTTTCTTTTTTGCTGCTATTTTCATATTATTTAGACTGAAGTTAGGAGTTTTACAGCGATTTTCGGGTAAATGAACCAAGTTGTTTTTATCTCACGCAAAGGCGCAAAGGCAAGGCAGCGCGGTCTTGGGGGTTTCCCCCATGAGCGACTGCCGCGCAAAGAAGAAAGGAAAGAAGAAGATTGTGGTCTAAGTACATGAAAACTGCTGTAACTTTTTACTTCTAACTTTTAACTTATATGACTATTGCCTTTGGAAGCGCAGGGCATCAATTGATTGAGCGGTGAGAAAGATGCCCAAAAAAATGTAACTGGCAAATAAGATTAAGGCGCTGGTATCAAAAATGCCTTGAATTAAGGTGTTGTAATGTTTCAGCAATGATAGATGACCTAATGCTTCGCCTATGGGAGCAGGGACAATTTTGGCGATTAAATCAATCAATAACAATAATAAGATGACTGCAAAGGTGAGAACGGCAGAGAGAATTGTGCTGTCTGTTAATGAGGAAATAAACATTCCTATAGATAAAATTGCGGCTGCTAGCAAGATTAATCCTAAATGAGCCAGCAAGGGAATTGAGGGCGACATTGGTGGATTTGATCCACCGATCGCGATCGCTTCAAACACTAGCATGGGTACGACCATTGTGGTAAAAAATGTTAGTACGCCTAACAACTTACCTAAAGCTACCGCCCAATTGGTGATTGGTGATGTAGCTAACAGCTCTAATGTGCCCCGCTTACGTTCTTCGGCATAAAGTCCCATTGAGAGAATTGGCAGGATAAACAACAATAGCCACCCCATACGATCCAAAAATGCCCGGATAAATTCGTAGGGGACATCTATCGGCGGTATTGGCACTCCTAATTGTTGCCCTTGTAAATCTAGGGCGGCGACCCCTGGCAAAATGCCATCTGGCCCTAGCAAAATCATTACGAAGAATAACCCCGTGATGAACCAAAATATGCCAGCGATCGCATAAGCTAAGGGCGATACAAAATAACTCTGTAACTCTCGGCGATAAATGGCAATAATATTACTCAGTACTACACCCATTTACGCGGCTTCTCCTTCTGTGAATCAATTTTGGATTTTGGATTTTAGATTAACCCAATGCATGAATGCAGGCGCTTCGATTAAGATTTTTAGATTTTGAATTATTCAATCCAAAATCCAAAATTTAAAATCTAAAATTCTGTGACTGCTTCTAAATGCTTTTCTTCTGTGGTCAGTTGCAAGAATACATCTTCTAAGGTAGCGTTTACTCGCCGTAGTTCATGTAAACCAAATCCTGCACGCACTAATGTTGTGGCAATATCGCGTCCTGGTTCTTTTCCTGGTTGGGATATCACCCGCAGGTAAGCACGATTTGCCTGGGGTTGATGACCTGCGGCTGTGGGAATTGATTCTACCAAACTCACACCCGCGATATTTTGCAATACCTGTTTCGCTAGGGCGGCTTCTCCTTCTATTTCTATTTCATATCCTGAACCGCCTGTCAACTGGGTCATCAGGTTTTCTGGTGTATTAGTTGCCACTAATTTGCCGCGATTGATGATGGCAACTCGGCTACAAGTCATGCTCACTTCTGGCAAAATATGTGTGGAAAGAATAATTGTGTGAGTACCCGCGAGGCTTTTAATTAAATTCCGCACCTCAATTATTTGGCGGGGATCGAGTCCCACAGTGGGTTCATCCAAAATGATCGCTGGGGGATCGTGGACGATCGCTTGAGCAATTCCTACCCTTTGGCGGTATCCTTTAGAAAGTTTGCGAATAATCACCTGCTGCTTATCTTCTAAGTTGCAGCGTTTGATAGCAGCTACTACCTTGTTAGAGCGATCGCCTGCTGAGACTCCCTTAATTCGTGCTACAAAATGCAAAAATCCCTCTACCGTCATGTCTGGATATAACGGCGGTGTTTCCGGTAAATAACCTATTCGTTGGCGGACAGCGAGGGAATTTTCATGGACATCATAGCCAGCAATCCGCGCATTGCCATTTGTCGCCGGTAAATAACCAGCCAGAATTCGCATGGTTGTAGTTTTGCCAGCGCCATTGGGGCCTAACAATCCTAAAATCTCCCCTGGCTCGACGCTAAAAGTGACATCAGTAATCGCTGGGGTAGAACCGTATATTTTACTTAGATGTTCAACTTCAATCATCGGTATTAAGCGATCGCAAATTATGAGATACCCAATAATCTTAGATCACCAAAACGTGCTGAGTGGTGATACCAAGTACTGCTTGCTTTAGCATAGTTGTAAACTGTAATTAAGTAGGCGTGAATAATTAAACGTTTGTAGTAATGACTTTAGTCATATTTTAAGGACTAAAGTCCTTACTACAAGCTAATTTGATTGATGTTACATTGCGTAATATAGTTTAATTTATTTTTGCCTACTTACTTACATTGCATACAAAAGCGATCGCCATCTAGATGCATTAGTCCTAGTCCTGTTGAAAGCGCTGTTTTGTTCTGGCTAGAAACAAAGATTGATAAACAAGTTGTTGTGACGGGAATTAATTACTTACTGATAAGTTGAACGGATAGGAGGTTGCAACAGGGATGGCACTTGAATTTGGGTTTTATCAGAAAACACTAGACGGACGCTACAAAATCTTTAAAAAACTCAGTGAAGGAAACTTTGGTGAAACCTACTTGGCTATCGACCAAAAACGTCCCAGCAAACCTCTATGTGTAGTTAAGCGACTCAAGCCAAAACACAGCAATCCCAAAGTGTTAGACCTCTTTGAGCAGGAAGCGGTAATTTTAGAGAAGTTAGGCGAACATCCGCAGATTCCCCGGCTGCTGGCTCACTTTGCTGTCCGCAATGAATTGTACATTATCCAAGATTATGTGGAGGGACACACCCTCAGAAAAGAAATTGTCCGGGGAAACCAACTCAGTGAAGACTATGTTACCAGGCTGTTGCAGGACATTTTAGAGGTGCTGGTCTTTGTTCATCAACACAATGTCATTCACCGAGATATCAAACCCGAAAATGTAATGCGGTGCAAACAGGATGGTAAACTCTTCGTGATTGACTTTGGCTCTGTGAAAGCGCTTAACGTTCTCTTGTTCAATCAACTAAGAAATCCTACCAGTGTGTTTATTGGCACTCCAGGGTATATACCCACGGAGCAAGCTAGGGGTAAACCTCGCCTGTCTAGTGATATCTACGCTCTAGGAATGATGTGTATAGAGGCTTTGACAGGAATTGCCCCCAGTCTTTTACAAGAAGATTCGCGGACTGGACAAACTCTCTGGCAGACTTATGCACCACTGGTAAGCGATCGCCTTGCTGATATTCTCAATATGATGGTGTGCGATGAGTACACTGAGCGCTATCCATCAGCAGTGGAAGCATTGCAAGCACTTACTTCAACCACAGCGTTACGATCGTCCTCGCTACTACTTTCATCTCCAGAGGAACAGTGGGATGGCAGTCCCTTGTTAGGTAACTTTGCCAATTTAGAGGAACTGCCGCAGGAACCACAAGAGCAGTCGCCGTCAGCCGACACTCCAACTTGGCTGGGCAAAGAAGTAGAAGTGGCTCCAGAGAAAAAACGCCACTTGTTTCAAGATTGGGAATTTGCCGGAGTTTGGAACGGAGGAAGGCGACGCGCCAACAACTCTGAGCAAAGCAGTGTCTCCCCTCCTACAGGGTTGATTTTGCCAGATACTAACTCTTCACTTCTCTTGTCAAACCTCAACTCAAAGGATGGCTCGCAATTTGATCCGCGTCTGCGGGAAATTGATCAAAGTGAGTTTGATACGGCAATCTTACCCTTGGAAGAATTTGAGTTTGAGATCGCTACTGTTGCCGAAAAAAGCTCACTTGCCTCCACAGCTAGCGATGAAATCACTCGTCGTCAGGGATGGGCGCAATGCTTAATTGAAGAACTAGGCGATGGCATCACCTTGGAGATGGTATCTATTCCCGGTGGACAGTTCTTAATGGGTTCTCCAAAGGATGAGCCAGAACGATTTGATTCTGAAAGCCCACAGCATCTTGTGACAATCAAACCCTTTTTTATGGGTAAGTTTCCTGTTACCCAAGCACAATGGCGGGCAGTGGCAGTGTTGCCCTCAATCAACCGTAATCTCGATCCTGAGCCGACTAATGTTAAAGGAGCAAACCGTCCGGTAGAGCAAGTTTCCTGGGACGATGCAGTAGAGTTTTGTACACGATTGTGTGAGAAGATGGGGCGAAATTATCGGCTTCCTAGCGAAGCTGAGTGGGAATATGCCTGTCGTGCCAAAACCACTACTCCTTATCATTTTGGCAACACTCTCACTTTGAGTTTGGCAAACTATAGCAACTCTATCTACGGCAGTGGCATCCAAACAAATCATAGGCAAACAAGCCCTGTAGACTGTTTTAAGCCAAATGCTTTTGGATTATATGATATGCATGGCAATGTGTGGGAATGGTGCGGGGATAACTGGCACGACAATTATGAAGGCGCGCCCATTGATGGTAGTGTGTGGTTGTCTAAAGATGGAAGTCAGTCTCGTTTGATTCGAGGTGGTTCTTGGAAAAGCTCTGCTAAGTTATGCCGTTCTGCATATCGTAGTTGGAATCCTCAAAATGGCCGGGGCAACCTCATCGGTTTTCGGGTGGCACTTTCTTTTTAAGGGCGTATTGCAATACGTTAGAGTAATCCAAGGAAAAATCTGCTTTGCTAAGAGGTTTTGCCCTTACCCCAACCCCTCTACCAAAATGGCTACGGTGTACACATAAGTCCTTTTGACTTGCACCTTTGATGCATCGACGTGCACCTTTGTTGCATCGACGTGCACCTTTGATGCATCGACGTGCACCTTTGATGCATCGACGTGCACCTTTGTTGCATCGACGTGCACCTTTGTTGCATCGACTTGCACCTTTGATGCATCGACGTGCACCTTTGATGCATCGACTTGCATCGTTATTCGATACTCTGGTGCAAGATGTCAGAGAAATTATTCTCTCGTTCCTATGCAGAGCATGGGAATGGGTGATTAAGGGCTGCTGCCTCCAGTTAGACATTGAGCCAGAGACTCAATGAATGCATTCCTAGGCGGAGCCTGGGAACGAGGAAAGCCTTATCAAGTTCTCTCGTTCCCATGCTCTGCATGGGAATGGCTGATTAAGGGCTGCTGCCTCCAGTTAGACATTGAGCCAGAGACTCAATGAATGCATTCCCAGGCGGAGCCTGGGAACGAGGAAAATTACGAATTACGAATTACTGTCAACTTGGCTAAAGAATTAGCTACTGTTACAGCTTGTTCTGATATCTGGTTAGCAATACTCGCAACTTCTAAAATAGATTGGTTGGCTGTGGTTGAAGTTTCTAATTGGTTTGCAGCTCCTTGAGTCAGTTCTTCAACTAATGTGTTCACTTGACTACTGATGGCATTAATTTGATTGAGTGTTTGCTGAATTTCTTCTACACCTTGAGTAAGTGCGATCGCTTGTTCTTGTCCTGCTTCCATTAAGGTTACAACTGCATTATTACCTGTATAAATTTCTGCAACCAAAGATGGAATTTGGGCAATATCGGTATCCAACTGCTGCGCCTGTGACAAAAGTATCTGAGCGATCGCCGCAAACTCTTCACCCGCAGAACCAGTCCGGGCTGCTTCTAAGGCGATCTTCATGGCATGAAATTTTATCTGTGACGCAACTTCAACGATTTGTCTAACTCCTTGGGAGAGCTTCTGAGAAGGCTGATCTAAGCGCTTCACTCTGGCGGTAGCTTCTGTCGCTGTGGCGCGGATCGCCCCAATCCTATCTACAACTTGGTTCATCCTCTCCTGCCCGTCTTGGACTGTGTTGCCGAACTGCTGCTTTTGGCGTTCAGCTTGTTCGGCACGGAGAAGCATTTGTTGAGCCAAATTAGCCAATACTTGAATTTGATTGTAGACAGATGTCACCGACTCCATTTGGCTGAATGTCTGAGAGGAGAGAGTTTCTACAACAATTTCGCTATCCCGCAAAAGTTCTGATACTTGATACTGAAGTGCTGCTTTTTGTTGGTTCTGGTCTTGAAAGGCGGATTCAACAGATTGATATGATTCCTCTACCCGGTTTAGCACCCTAGCATGGTCGAGAGCAAATCCCACCTGCATGGCTAACTGAGCAAATAAATCAATTTCAAATTGCTGCCACTCACGAGGTGCAGAGCAGTTATGGGCAATTAGTAAGCCAAACAACTGATCGTCTTTGAGAATGGGTGCAACCAAATTCGCCTTCACGCCAAAAGGTTCGAGTTGGCCAATGTGACAAGCACTTAGCCCCGCTTCATAAATGTTGTTGGTTGCTTGAACTCGACCTGCTTGATACTGCTCAACATAACGTTCAGCAAAACAAGGGTCTTTGATGTTGGCTCGTAATGCCTTGGCAAAACCTGGTAGCACTGCCTCCGCTAGGACAGTTCCATACCAATTACTATCAAAGCCAAAAATCATTACTCGGTCAGTAGCGATCGCTTTGCGAATTTCGTCAACGGTGGTTTTAAGTACATCTTCTTCGTTGAGCGATCGCCGAATGCTGCGGGTAATATCTGCAATTAGCTGAGTTTGCCTCCCTTCAGCGTCAATGCGCTGAAGCAGCCGAGCATGATCCAGAGCAAATCCCACCTGCACGGCCAACTGAGCAAATAAATCAATTTCAAGCTGTTGCCACTCACGAGGTGCAGAGCAGTCATGGGCAATTAGTAAACCAAACAACTGATTGTCTTTGAGAATGGGTACAACTAAATTTGCCTTCACGCCGAAAGGCTCGAGTTGGCCAATGTGACAAGCACTTAGCCCCGCTTCATAAATGTTGTTGGTCGCTCGAACTCGACCTGCTTGATACTGCTCAACATAACCTTCAGCAAAACAAGGGTCTTTGATGTTGGCTCGCAATGCCTTGGGAAAACCTGGTAGCACTGCTTCCGCTAGGACAGTTCCATACCAGTTACGATCAAAGCCATATATAAGTACTCGGTCAGTAGCGATCGCTTTGCGAATTTCGTTAACGGTGATTTTGAGTACATCTTCTTCGTTGAGCGATCGTCGAATGCTGCGGGTAATATCTATTACTAATTGGGCTTGGTCGGCTCTGCTAGTTATCTGTTCTACAAGCTTGGCATGGTCGAGAGCAAATCCTACTTGCGTGGCAATTTGACCAAACAAATCAATCTCAGACTCTTGCCAAACCCGAGGTGCAGAACACTGATGCCCAATTAGCAAGCTAAATAGCTGGTTGTCTTTGAGAATGGGCGCAACCAGATTTGCTTTGACTGCAAATCGCTCTAATAACCCGATGTGACAATCTTTGAGGTTGGCTTGATAAATATCATTAATCGCTCGAACGCGACCGTTTCGGTACTGTTCGACATACCATCCCTCAAAACACGGGTCTGAGATGCTTGCCCACAGGGTCTTTGGTAAACCGGATGCTGCTGCTTCTTCTACAAAAGTGCCACTGCCATCGGAGTTAAAGCGAAAGATCACCACGCGATCCATCCTAAAAGCTTTGCGAACTTCTTCAACAGTAGTTCTGAGGACATCTTCTTCAGAGAGGGCTTCCCGAATGCGACGAGTAATGTCCATTAATAACTGCGATAGCTCGGCTTCAGCTTTTTTTTGCCAAATTTGCTCTGGCAACAGATTTTGTAGTAAGTTAATGTTTGCCTCTAAAGCAACTAGTTCATCTTCGCCAGCAACGCGAATCAGAGTTCTAACTTCTTCTCCACGTAGTCTATTTATTAAAGCGTTAGAAGTCTTGGCAGCAGACAAAACTCGACGAGTGACACGATTGATTACAAAAGCAGCGATCGCCCCTGCCACTACAGCCATCACCCCAGCCTGAAGCAACAGGGATGATTGATGTTTCTCAAGTGCAAGTTTAACTTCTGTCAGGTCTGCGGCACTTCCTTGCTTGGCTTGGGTAAACTGCCTATTTATAGATTGACTACTAAAGTAGCTAGTTATCCCAATTGTCAGCACTGGGAGCATAGTCAGGGCAATAGCCCAAGCGGTTGCTTTAGACTTCAGAGTCCATTGCTGCCGCCCTTGCTGCCAGAGTGAACGCTTTGATGAACTGTTACGCTTTGGGGCAACTTGAGCTAGGTGAGCTTGAGAGTCAGTGTTAGCTCTGTTGCCATTAAATTTATTGGGAGAACGCTGAGTCATAGATAAAACTTCGTCGAGATTGTATCCTTTGTAGGGAAGAGGGCTAAAGGGGTTAGGTTTTTGAGGCTTTGATATTACCTAAAATATTTTTTAAACATTCTCTAAGCACTCTTTAAGTATTACGTATTAATAAGCCGTAAAACATTGAGATGAAAACTTAGAACGCTGGGCTGCAAACTTAGAATGCTGGGCTGCGAACTTAGAGCGCTGGGCTGCGAACTTAGAACGCTGGGCTGCGAACTTAGAACGTTGCGTAAGCAATACAGTTTAGATAAGACTTGATCCCCCCAACCCCCCTTAAAAAGGGGGGCTAAGAATGGATGGCTCTATTTCCCCCTTTTTAAGGGGGACTAAGGGGGATCTTTAAGGACTATGCACCCAACCGAACCCTATTGCTTGCGTAAGGGTCTATAACTTGGTATGTACACAGTATTGTCATAATTAAAACAATTGACTCTCAACTATCAATGGTGAACTCTACACTCGTTGTCACACTCTATGTCAACCCTATGACAGGGAATGATACTAATACTGGTTCACGGTTGAGTCCGTTTAAAAGCCTCACTCGTGCCTTAAAAATAACCAAAATCCACACGCTCATTCATCTGGAATCAGGGACTTACAGCACTGTTAGTGGTGAAGTATTTCCACTGGTCA
Source organism: Nostoc sp. WHI (assembly GCF_015714725.1). GTDB lineage: Bacteria > Cyanobacteriota > Cyanobacteriia > Cyanobacteriales > Nostocaceae > Nostoc. The sequence goes on along the minus strand of NZ_WBKM01000020.1, from coordinate 2,285 downwards.
TTTCTGGAAAGGTGACGATAGTGGGTAACGAAGCTAACAAAGGAGCAGGAATTGTAATTACCGGAAGTGGGGAATATCAAAGTCCTAGCTTTGGGATGCAGAATATTACGCTGCTCTTAGCAGATAATGCCAGTCTTTTAGGTGTAACTGTTATCAATCCCTCAGCAAAAGGTACTGGTATTTGGATTGAATCGGCTGCACCGACTTTAGCCAACAATACTTTGAGCAACTGTGGGCGGGAAGGTGTATTTACCAGTGGCACTGCCAAACCCGCAATTTTAGATAATATATTTGTGCAAAATAATGCTAGTGGATTAGTGATGGCAGGTCATAGCCAGGGAGAAGTGCTACGAAATATATTTCAACAAAACCCATTGGGCATAGTAATTAGTGACTTTGCCGCTCCTTTGATTGCCAATAATAAACTATCAGAAAATCGCACAGCGATCGCACTTTCTCGCCACGCCCAACCTGTGCTGCGTCAAAATCTCATTGCCAAAAATACTCAAGGTGGTTTATTAGTCAATGGCAACGCAGCCCCAAACTTAGGTAGTACCCAAAATCCCGGTGATAATATTTTTCGTGAGAATAGGGAATTTGATTTACACAACACCACTCCCCAAAAGCTGGTTTCTGTAGGTAATCAATTAAATCCTTCGCTAGTAAAAGGCTTAGTTGAATTGATCCCAACCAATGAAGTAGCGATTAGCACCAGTTCCTCTGATGCCCCAAAAGAATCCCCCTATCAACAATTCCCCTTGTCTCCCCCTTCCTTCCTTTCCACGTCTCTTCAATTAGATGGGCATTGGGCAAAACCATTTATTGAGGCATTGGTGAAGATGGGTTTAACTCACGGTTTTACTGATGGCAGCTACAAGCCAAATAAACCCATGACTCGCGCTGAATATGCAGCTTTGGTGTCCGTTGCCTTTAACCCGACTCCCAAACTCCTAGCGCCTGATTTTACAGATGTACCCAAGGATTTTTGGGCTTATAGCGCTATCCAAATTGCTGCTAGCGGTGGCTTTGTTGGTGGATTTAGCGATCGCACTTTCCGCCCTAATCAAAATGTGCAGCGCCTACAGGTGATTGTCTCTCTAGTTAACGGACTGGGACTAGCTGTGGCTAATAGCGATGCCTTAGAAGTTTACAGCGATCGTCATATTATTCCTGACTATGCCCGCACAGCCGTTGCCACTGCAACACAACAGGGAATAGTTGTTAACTATCCAGATCCCAAACTACTTGCCCCTTTACGTCTAGCAACCCGCGCCGAAGTTGCAGCAATGGTTTATCAGGCATTAGTCGCCATTGAACGAACACCTGCGATTAAATCAGTCTATGTAGGGTTGCATTCTGTAAGTTGATAAGTAAAATAGGAAACACTTGCCTATCGAGTTGACAACTCTTGGAAAAAAACCATGTAGTTAAAAGCACGCTAGGCTAATATGCGATGGGTGACAAATCTTAGACCTATTGCTTATAGCTAGTAGCCCCATGTTAACAACACTTCCAGACACCTCTGCCAACTTAGCGATCGCCTTATTAATTAACTATAGTTTTGATCTTAATGGTTACAGTGCCAATGAGCTAGTTGAGCGTTGGCAAACGCAATATCCCCTTAATTGGCTACACTTAGCAGTGATTGAAGCACTATATCAAGGCCGTTATAAAGCGGTTTCGGTGCAGCAAATCTTAGTATTTTGGCAGCGCCGCGATGAGGCTGCATATCATTTCAATATGGAATTTGAACGAATGATTTGTAGCAAATTTCCCCAAAGCTTAAGCTCATTCGCTGCACCAGCCCTACCGCCAGTCGAGAAAAAGCCTACTGTAGAAAAAGTGACGAGTCCGCAATTACCACCAGCTAGGATTCGCAACAGCAATCAATACAACAGTACTGCAACTCTACACCTGATAAGTGGAGAACAAAAGACATCTTTGAGTGAAGAAGAGGGTAAGCCGGAAGATAAAGCCAATCAAACCGTTCTGAAGTCTTCCCTGTCTGGGAAATTTACCTCTTCAGCGACGCTTCAGCTATCACCTGCTGTCACTCAAAAGCTCACTTCACAAGAAAGTCCACCGCCCTCCCCATCACCAAGCCCTCATAAACGACAACGAAAACTGCTTCCACCTGCTGCTATTCATCCCCCAATCGGGCAATTTACTCCCGAAAAAAGCGATCGCTCTGAGTCTTTCACGTCTAAACTCAAAGCGATGTTTGGCGAACAGAATGCAAGTGTGGGGAGTGGGGAGTAGGGAGTGGGGAGTAGGGAGTGGGGGGA
>NZ_WBKM01000328.1 GCF_015714725.1 Nostoc sp. WHI | reverse complement strand
GTGGATCTGACGATGGGGGAATGCTGGAATTTTTTGATGTGCAATTGATTTTTTCTAATAACTCTTGATATTTGACCTCAAGTTCCGCCAGCCTTTTTTCTGATTGCTTTATATGCTGCCCCATTTTCTCCACCAGTTGTTTGATGCTGGCTGGAGTCTTTTCCCAATCTGAGTCGGAAATTTCAATTCCGTAGGCGAGGCAGTTTTCATCCATGCCTCTTAATCTACCACCTCAGTAACCCATTTTTGACTGTAGCGTTTCTTATCCTGTGAACGGTTACGATCTTTAGGATGATTTGTCATTAATTCTTCTAGTTCTATGGGTACTTCAATCATGGCTTCGGGAAAAGCTGCTTTCATGACGGTTTCTAAATTTCTCGCTCCATCATCTGACATATATCCTTTATTTATAAGATTTCCTATTGCTTCATCTAAGATTTTTTGTGACCAATAATGTACATACAAACCAGCCTCAACTGTAGAAAGTAAGGTGTCTCGTAGGTACATTGGAAACAAAACACAAGCATCTAAGATTACATTAGGCATAATAATTTAACTATTTTAATTATTCTTCATAATCATAAAGTCCAGCTTCTTGACTTATTTCTATTAGTTCCTGTAACAATTGTCTACGTTTGATATCCCTTTGCTGTTTGTATTTTCTTAAATCCTCAAATTTCACCCGTCTATGAGTTCCTACCATAATGTAAGGAAGCTCACCCTGCTCTAATAATTTAATCAGATAGGGACGTGATACATTCAACAAATCAGCCGCTTGTTGCGTTGTCAGTTCTGGATTGTGTGTAATTATAGATACATTTTGACCTGATGCCATTGCCTGCACTACTTGGCGTAATACATGATATACAGAATCAGGAATAGTCATTTCTTCGTCGTTTGCTGCGACTAATTTCAGTTGACTATTTTCCTGATTGAGTATGTATTCAAGTTGCTTAATGGCTTCAGCTTCGGCTTCTGTAATAATGCTGGAATCAATAGGCAGATTTTGGTTAGATAGGAAGGTATTCATAAAGAGGGTGAGCCTGGTATTTTATTTTGATTGTATTACACAAACGCAATAAACGAAAATTGGATATTATATGTTTGAGAATATAGCAATACTATTTTATTTTTGAAAAACGAAAGTGACTGAATCTTACCAGATAAAGTTTTGGTTCTCAGTATACTTAGCCAAACTCAACTTGCATTGCTATAGTTTAAACTAAATACTCAGAAGGGAGTGAAGTAATAAACTGACTTTTAGACTTCGAGTAGTTTTTAGAATCTTTCATAAAAAACGATATAAATAAGCGTTTTTTTGCCCTTGTCATAGCCACATAAAATAGACGCTTTTCCTCTTCTAAATTACTATCACGCATACTGAAATAAGTAGGAAATTCATCTTCAGATATACCTGCTAGAAAAATTGTATCGAATTCTAACCCTTTTGATTGATGAATTGTGATAACAAGGACTTGATTATTATCCTGAGAAATTTGATCTAAGTTTTTCGCTAATGCAGTATACTCAATAATACTTCTGAGTGCTGTATCTGGATGAAGTTCTAAATCATCCTGTGCTTGAAAAATCTTTACTAGCCGTTTGATATTTTCTAGGCGTTTTGGTTCGTCCTGCTGATAATAGTCATATAAACCAGACTCAACAAAAATTTTACCTAATAAATCTGCTGGACGTAATTTTTGGCTGGCATCTTTCCAACTTTCAATACTATAAGCTAAATTTTCAAATTCTTGCCCATAACGATAGACTAAAGCTTGGCGATAATCAGCATGAATTCCAATTATAGGCATTAAATTTGCCAACAATTCAACCGTTGTGCGAGTATCGTCAATTGCACGATGACTTGGTAATTGAGTCAGCTTTAACTTAGTTGCCAAAGTTTCAAGACTATAGCTATCTGATTCTATAAAGCGTTTAGCTAAATCCCAAGTATCTGCCCATTGAAATTTTGGAGTGAATAAACCGACTTTTTGAGCATGGGCTATTATCATCTTGATATCAAAGCCAAGATTATGCCCAACTAACAAAGCATCTTGAATAAAGCATAAAAATTCCTGTAAAACATCAATTGAAGGTTTACCATTTGCAGATAGAAAATCATCACTATAACCATGTATTTGTTCTGATTCTCCCACTAGAACAGTATTGGCAATATAAGCATGAAATTCTGCTTCTAGTTTCCCTGCAACTAATTTAGAAGCAGCAATTTCAATAACTTCATCTTGACTCGCTGAAAAACCAGTTGTTTCCACATCAAAAACAACAATTGTGCCAGAATTATAAGCAGTTAGTAAATTGCTAAAAGGGTCGCCATCAATAAAAGTTTGAGTTGAAGCCATATCAGTGAGTTTAAACCCACAAGCTTCTCCCTCTTTGATGACATTCTCAATAGTCACAGAACCAATTCCTCGATTTGGACGCAGTAACATCCGACGCATTGAACCTGTATCAAAAGGATTTAATATTAATCGTAGATAAGCCAAGGTATCTTTAACTTCCTGACGCATAAAGAATTGATGTTGTTCAACTGTTACACAGGGAACATTTAACTTTTCTAAAACTTTAGTAATAACCTCAATTCGTTTATGATTTCTAGTTAAAACAGCAATACGGTTATAGAGAAAATTGGGATCATTATTAGCTAATTTTTGAATCTGTGTTGCAATCCATTTAGCTTCATCTAATTCATTTTTACCTGCATAAACTGGAATTAATTCTCCAACCTCACAATTAGGTGCAGGGGTAATTTTTGTGTATCTTTGTTCAAAAGAGTCAGCAAAACCAGAAGCAGCATTAAGTAAGGTTTGAGTAGCGCGGTAATTCCAAGTCAGAGAATATTCTTGAGGTTGAAACTCTTGTTTAAATTGACTGATAAATTTATCAGGTTCAGAACCTCTCCACTCATAAATAGTTTGGTCTAAATCACCAATCATGGCAATATTGCCAGTACGAGAAGCTAAACAACGGACGATTTCATATTCAGATAGATGAGTATCTTGTACTTCATCAACTTGGATAAAGTCAAAGCGTTGCTTCCATCTTTGTTGAATTTCAGGATAGGAGTTTAGTATTGAACGAACATAAAATATTAAGTCAGCAAAATCGAGAGCATGACGTTCTTGGAGAATGCTTTGATATTGACTAGCTAATTCTGCATCACCTATTCCTAAAGGTGCAAATAATTTCTCTAAGGGATAATTGGGAGATAGCTGCAATTGACTAGCTTTAACTTTACAATCAGTTAATTGAGAAAATTTATCTTGAGCTTCTTTGTCTTTTGTGAGACGGAAAACATCTTTAATTAGTCCAAGACAGTCAGCATCATCGTAAACTACAAAATCTGCTGGCAAACCAATTTGACGAGCTTCTACTCGCAGTATTGAAGTACATAAACTATGAAAAGTTTTGATTGTGATGTAGCGAAATTCCTTTGGACAAATTTCTGCTAACCGTTCGCTCATTTCTTGAGCTGCGCGGTTAGTGAAAGTCAGACATAGTATTTTTTGAGCAGGAATACCGCTATTAATAGCTTTCACAACTCTTTCTGATAAAACGCGGGTTTTTCCAGTTCCCACTGGAGCAAGTACTAATATTGCTCCGTTGATGTGGTTGATGATTTTTAGTTGTTCTCGGTTTGCTTGGGTTTGAGACATAGAAAGTATGATAATTTTTACAGAGAGTATTGTTTATCTTTAGTAACTGATTTTTGTTTCTGGTTGTAATATTGTCTAACTCTTGCTGGTTCAATCTCTCTAAATATTTCTGAAACTTTTCCTGATTCTGCAAGTTTTAAAACATCTTTAATTAAATAATCATTTTTTTCTTCATCTGAAAATGGAATATTATCTGGCAAGTCGTAATTGTACATTCCCAAAATCAAGATGTAGTTTTTCTTAAGTCGAGTAAATGGAGAAGGAACGCTATTTAAAGCATTGACAACATTTTGGAGATGTTGAGGCTGTACATAAGGCTTTGCAAGATGTCCTAAATATAGCCAGGTTTCTGTAGCTTTCAGCTTTTCGATATCAGATTTAGCTGCTGTTGCAGATTGAAATATTAATTGCCAGTCATCTAAGTCAAGTATTGGTAGAAAGCGAAATGCTTCAAGTAAAATAGCGCGGACATATTCACTTGGTTCTTCACTTGATATTTCGGCATTTTTATAGTGTTGCCATAGATACTTGATAGCATCTGTATGTCCTTGAGAAGCTAAACCAATAATAACATCCAGTAAATCACGGATTACAAATAAGTCGCAAATTATAAAAACGATTTCTTGCCATACTTCATCAAACCCCAGAATTCGTAATTTTTTTACCGATGCTCTAATGCGAGTTTCTAATTGTCTTCGTTTTATATTTAATTTCCGCTTTTCTTGCTCACTAATAGAATCAGCTTTTTCTTTAATGATTGCTGTAATTTCTTGTAGTTCTTTTAAACTTTTTTTAAAAAGATTAACAATCTTAGACTTTATCTGATTTTTGTAATAAATCCATTTAGGATTAAATTCTTGAAATTGACTACCCCATTTACAAATAATGATAAAGTTATCATCTGTAGGGAAAGGTGGAAAGTCTAATTGCTTTTTAATCTTTAATTTTTCTGAATTTAAGTTTTGATATAGTTTCCGACTCAACCGCGTTTCTGGAACATAAATTCCCAGAGAATACAAACAATGTTGATATATTTTGATAAGCTTCCACCATGATTTTTCATCATGACTACTATTAGCTAACTCCAATTGAGTGCGGTAATCATAATTCATTATCCATAAAGGATAAAGCCTTAGATTAAACTCCTTATTTAGTTCATCTAAATCAGTATCTAGTTCTGTGCTTGGCAAAAATTCTAATATATTATCATAATATTCTGTTTTATTTTTATTAAGATTCAGTCCTAGTTCGCTGAGTTTATCTTTTAATTCTATTTCCAATGGTTCGAGATAATTACCATGTGGAACAACTGCAATAATATCATCAACATAACGGTGAAACTTGATTGTATGTTTCCACTGCGGTTCAGTAGCGAAATAATCATCAACAGCTTTCAGATACAAATTAGCATAAAAGCCTGATGTCAAAGTTCCTTGTTTAAGTCCTATACCATTTTCATGTCCATCCAAATTTTGTTTGAGAATTTTACTAAGTAACCACTTAATCCGTTTACTGCTAATTTGTAATTCTCTTTCAGTAATATCAATTAACTGTTCTTGTCTAACTTTGACATAATATGATTCTATGTCAGTTCTTAAAACAGCACCATCTTGATAACTTGCAGCACTTTTTTCTGATGCTTCTAAAAACTTTTTATAGTTAGGAAAGTAATCTTCATATAAATCCTCTGTTGGCTTTAATTTGAGTTGATAAGAATAAAAATCAAGGTCGTTTTTTTGTCCAATAGTTTGCAGAATAGCAATAGCTAGTATTTCCTCTTCTAAACGAGTTAGCTGCTTTGGACGACCTTTCGCTCTACCCTTGACAAATTTATAATCAATATCTTGATTCGACGGCAGAAAATTATCTGAATATAACCTGTCAACTAAGTTATCAACAAGTATCTGCAAATTTTCATCAAGATTATTTTCAAATAAACGAATTTCTATTTCGTCATAAAAAGATTCATGAAATAGATTACTTCTAGCTTTAACCCAAGCTAATTCTATATTTTCTAAACTTATCAATTTATTCCATTCATTGTCTTCTTCAAGTTCGCTATTTTTAATTGTTTGACAAACAGCATTAAATTGAGCAGCATGATTTAAGATGTTTTTATCTTGCCAATAACTACTAACGGGATTTTCAAAATAAACTGCTTGTTGACCTTCAAGAACATCAGAAATTCTATGATCTTTACCAATAAAGTTTTCAATAGCTTTGTGTATAGCGTTGATTCCTTCATTAATATCACTAACTTGAATTATTTCTTTAAGAGATTTTTCTAAGTTTTTTGTTCCTACTGTCATCAAATGCAACTTTTCAATGGGTACTTCCTCTAATAACCGTTTTAAGGAAAGTGCTTCATCTTGCCAAAACTCTTTTTCTATTTCTGTATCACTTTCTGGTTCTAATCCTAAAGCTTTGAGTTTTTTATCTCTTTCTCTTTTGATAAGGTCATCTTTACCAATAGCTGAAGCAATATCAAGCTGCATTACAAAAAAATTAGATAAAGCTTTCACGGGATAATCTTTATCATTAAGTTTATTTTTTAGGTGAGTAATTGTAGTCAAAGTTGCTTGTGAAAGAGGTTCATTGATTGCCTTGAACTCCAAAAAAATATTAAATTGTTTAATCTTTTCTTGGAGTTCTTGCATCAATTTTTTATAAATAGCATAGCTATAAATATTTGGTTCTATACCTACACAAACAATTTCTATTCTTTTTGATTGAATTCCCTCTTTTGGCAAAGTTAAAATCTTTTCAATAAAAGCAGATGTAGCAGCACCCATCGCACAACCAACATCTAGTAAGTAAATGCGTGGGTTATATTTAATGCTATGGACTAGCCTAGTTGAATTAATAACATTATCTAAAATATGCGCTACTTCAAAGTAGTTACGAGCAAATAGAGCATAAAACTGAAATGCTGTACTTTTTAAATCTGCTTTATCTAAAGAATCTGAAATATCCTCTGAGTAATCAAGTTCTTTATATCCCTTTGCATCTGGAATTTCTGACAACCATTGATGTACAGCAGAATAAGCAGACGCAATAACAGGATGAAAAGAGCGATAAATTTTGGCTTCTTCAGCCATAACTAAATTAGAAACTTGTTTCGAGTTCTGCGCGGGAAGTCCTGAAAGTGTTTGTAACAGGAGTTGCTTGGCTATCTCATTAATACTTTTTCCATCATTTTCGGCTCTCTGTTTTAAAGCTTCTAAGGTTTCATCTTCTAGTCGAATAGTAACTATTTTTTCCGCTTCCCATAAAATAGTTAGCTCTCCGTTGAGAACCTGAACTATATCTTCAATAGTTTCTAGTCTAGATTTACCAGGACTTTCTATTGCTTTACTAATAGAACTGTGATAACGCGAAGCGGGGGAAATATCTCCTCCTACAGCTCGATATTCCGCAAATTCTTTGGCTAGTCTGTAAAGCGTCCAGTCCAACTGCTTTAGACGTTGATCGAAATCTTCTTTATGTATCATTTTTGTCTGCTTTCCTATGTATTAGCTGATGATAAACTCAGCTTTTCCTTGTTTATATCATAGTAATAATATATTTTCTAGAAAATGTAGCAATTTAAGTTACATTTCTTAATAATTTGCCGACTTACTTGACTTAACGGGCTAGATAGTTTTAGTATAATAAAAAGAAGGCACTCCAACGCCATTGGAATGCCTTTTGATTTGGTTAACCTTTCCCAATTGCTTTTGGGACAGGCTATTTATTTGTTTCAATTCAATCGTTCGTAAAAATTAACCCCTCAAATCCACCTAAATAATTTAGGAGTCACTAAAAATGAGAACCATATCTAATAATAGCTCATCGGTAGTTGAGTTACTAAAGACAGTTGCCTCCCGTGGTGATTCTCTGACTGAAGGAACTAAATTTCTGGAAACTGGGTTTCTTTTCCTAAAAGCAGAAAACCAACAAATTCAGGAACTACGAGATGATGAGAGACGTGGCTATTTAATGCAAGAGATTATGCGATTACTTGCACAGCTTGGAATTCCCTCTGGTAATCAGCGCGTTCTCAAAGCAATGACAACTTTGCAACTTGAGGCTTACAAAGAGGAGTTAGATCAACAATTAAGAGATCGAGATCGTCCGTTCAAACATCTGTCAGTAGCATAACAAGCTTTCGGACATTTAACTTGCACATTGGGAGTTGTGCAAACTCTTGTGGGGTGGGCATCTTGCCCGCCTTAACTATAAATTTAAATATATATTATTTTATACGTTGAGATGCCCAAAAAGAAAGTTACTTATACCTTTCTTTGGCAACCGATATTAAAACTACCTTGTCTGATGTAGCCTAACTGGGTATATTCCAGAGAGGTGAGAAATGCTTAATCAGACATACACAGCTGATGTCTTAGTCGTCGGCGGTGGAACGGGAGGGACTGCGGCTGCTATCCAAGCGGCGCGACGGGGAGCCAAAACCATTCTGGTGAGTGAATTTCCTTGGTTAGGGGGAATGCTAACTTCGGCTGGGGTATCTGTACCCGATGGCAACGAATTAGAAGCGTTTCAAACGGGGTTATGGGGTGCGTTTTTGCACGAATTGCGACAACGACAGCCCGGAGGATTAGATAACAGCTGGGTAAGCTTTTTTAGTTACGATCCCCGCATTGGGGCAGAGATTTTTGCAGACTGGGTGCAGGAATTGCCAAATCTGCACTGGATTTCTGGGGAAGTGCCAATAGAAGTTTATCGCCAAGATGATTTGATTACTGGTGTCCGCTTTGCTGATTTTGCTGTCACAGCCAAGATTATTCTTGATGGCACAGAATTAGGAGATTTATTAGCTTTAGCTGAGATACCTTACCGTTGGGGCTGGGAATTGCAATCTGAGTGGGGAGAACCCAGCGCGCCAACGACTTTTAACTCTCTGACAGAGAAATATCCAGTGCAAGCGCCCACTTATGTAGTGATTATGCAAGACTTTGGTAAAGCCGTGGCTCCAGAAATTCCAGCTGCCCCTAATGATAACCCATCCCAGTTTACAGGTGCTTGGGATGGCTATGGAGCAGAGACATTTTTGAATTATGGACGTTTGCCTGGTAGCCGATTTATGATTAACTGGCCAATCTGTGGCAATGACTACGGCGAAGGAGTAGGGCGGTTGATAGAGTCAGAGCTATCCAGAGGTGAATTTATCCAAGAATCCCGCTCTCATAGCCAAAATTTTGCCCGTTTTATCCAAAATCAGCTTGGTCGTCGCTATGGTTTAGCAAAAAAAGTATTTCCTCACACGCCTACAGCTTTTGCACTGCATCCCTACTACCGGGAAAGCCGCCGCTTAGTGGGATTGACTACTGTCCGAGAGCAGGATATTTTGCCAGTTGCCGAAGGTAGAGTTGCATCTATATTTAATGATGCGTTCGCCCTTGGCGTTGGCGGAGCCTCTCGTAGAGAAGCCTCTTGTAGAGAAGCGATCGCTATTGGTAATTACGCCAATGACCATCATTATCCTGGTGTTCAATTCCCACTGCAACCTAAATCTATCCGTTGGGGAGGACGCTGGACTGGAACTCCCTTTACAATTCCCTACAGTTGTTTAATTCCAGCCGCAATAGATGGTTTTTTGGCGTGTGAAAAGAATATTTCTGTCTCCCACATTGCCAATGGGGCTACCAGATTGCAACCTGTGGTTATGGGCATTGGTCAAGCGGCGGGAATGGCAGCAGCGATGTGTGTTGAGTTAAACTGCCAGCCGAGGGATTTACCTATCAGGGCGCTGCAAACGGCTTTATTGCAAGACAAAAGTGCCAAGGCAGCAATCATTCCTTTTTTCAATTTACCACCCAATCATTCGGATTGGCTAGACTGGCAACTGTATTACTTAGATAACCCACAAGCCTATCCAGTTAGTGGTGATTGTCCTTGCCCATCGGAGGATAAATCCGATAACTCTACTTTTGACAAGGACTTAATCCGGGAAAGTGACTGTTTCAAAGGCATTTTCTACCGCTTAGATCAGCAAGAATACAGATTCACTATTACCTCACCAACTGGATATCAAGGGCAAAATTGGCAGCTTGTAACTTTGCGATCGCATATTGACCAGCAATTACGTGCTTATCAACACGAACAATTGGTTACAGTGTGGGGTCGTCAGAATCACTTCAGTAATTGGTTATTAGTCGAACATTTAAACGAAGGATAAGACTAGTTTATTTTCAGTAAAGTACAATACTTTTTGACGAATTATCCGGATATTCGTCAAAAAGCTAAGTATTAGTGAAGTGGAGAGTTCCAAAATAGACATCTGTTATGCGTGCTGCCATTTCATTTTTAGTATCGAGTCTGGTGTTCGGCCCCTTAGCTTCTAACTGTCAAGCAATGGTCAATCACTTATCCGATGGGCTGCTTTCCACGCCTGCCTCGCAACAGTTGCTCTCGGCAAAATCTGAGCAAAATACAGATGATACGCCACGTCATCGAGGTAGTGGGCGCAGAGAAGTGACGCAAAAATTCGGAAATATCTATGCTGCTGTCTAACTACTGTAGAGTAATGCCTCTTTTAGCAAGGGAACCAAAGTCCCAGAAAATAGGATGTTGTATTAACACTAATTGTTTCTCCAGAGCAGGGCGTTTCACTCGTCGAACTAAACCGTTGACGTAGACAAATTTATCCTGGTTTTGAACATCGCAATAAACGAGGAAGTAGTAATTATAATCCTTGCCAGCTTTCAATAATACGGTTGATGGTAGGCGCAGACTGACGACACCCGATGGGGTTCCCTTGCCTCCCACCTTATTTGTGTAGACAGTATTGTCTTGATTGTCTTTCGGGACAAACTCAACTGAATAGTTGGGTGTGAGCGTGTACGGAACATAAAACTAGAAGGTGGGAGACTCGTCCAGTCTTTTTCGTGCCTCCCGAACCGCAGCATACAAAGATTGATCCCCGGAAAAGCGCTCGGAAACTGCCTGAAAAATTCTTGGGCAACCCTATCATGTATAAATTATCGCATGACGATCACTTGCTGAATCTGCAAATCTGCGATCGCGCACAAATGCCACGGGAGTCGCCGCAGAAAATCGTCGTTCGTTTCAATAATTACTCAGCAATCTATATCTGACATAACAGGCTGTGGAATGTATACATAATTTACTAAACTTCTCCAACTGCCATAGGCATCTATTTCTATCTACTCATACTTCATAAATCGCCAGAAAATTTTAATGAAATTCAGTTCAGCATAAGTATGCATGCAACCAAAAAAATTATAACTGTTGACTTTTTCAATCGTCGATTTTTCTCTAGTTTCAAGAAATAACGTTATGTTTAATATTTTTTTATTGTTGGTCTTAAATTTATATGTAAAGTTTTATATCAGTATTCAACATTTCTGACTTTTACTCTACTCTCGTCTAACTTCATTTTACCTTTTCTTTAAAGCTGTGTGTGTAATTAATTTTGCATATAACGTTTCCTATGTTGATGAGGTACACTGTTACAACTAAATCTCTTGCTAGATAAAGTTTTTCGTGTACCTCATGCGAATGAGAACCGCTATTCTTAATTTTTTGCTAACTAAAGACCTGCCTTTTCAAAGCATAGCAACCAGTGCAATAACAAGTGTTCATGACTCATTTAGGATTGCTATGTTGCTGATTGAAAACTTGCACTTAATCAAAATATATTTTGTTTTATTAAACTATTGTTTACCTTCACTTAACTAAAACACTCACAAGTTAGAATAAATTGACACATAAAATCAAATTATATAAAGAAAGATGAACTAGGTCAAAATCCTTTTTAATTATACCTTCTGGCTTATAGGAACGACAAATTTTTACGCCGATCTACTTAGATATTAGAAATACTTATTTGAAATATTTTTCTGAATATGGTTTACTTTATATCCATCTGCTTAAAAAAGCTTTTGGCTAAGGTGATAAGGATAAAAAATTATCCAATCAGCGTTATACATTAAGTTGAGAGTACAATTTCAGTGCCTTGTGCAACATAGCATTGCAACGTTGTAAAAATGTGACTTTTTTCTATACACAAAATTTGAGTGTAGATGGCAAATATGTAAACTGGAGTTTTTTTATGTCTTCTAGCTTTTCAAATAAAACAAGTCGATTAGTTACAAAGTTCACAAATTCTTTGCGCTCTGCCAATCAACACTTTTTAAGAACATCAGATCGCTCTCTTGAGCAAGCCTATCAAGCTGTGTTAAAGATTAAAGACATTGAAAATGAATACTTTAATGGCAGTAAAATTTCCACAGAATCGATAAATCATACTGCTTCAGTAACCTCATGCCTGCAAACAGATTTAAATAAAAAATTGAATATTGTTAAACTGAGAGTGCTAGAATTCAAAGCTAGTACTTTCGTCTTTGGTAATCTAAATGCTAATCATTTAGCGAAGCTAAAGTTAGTGGATGAAGTATTAGATAGATATGAAAATGCAGCAGAAGATAATACTTCGCAAAATTTAGTCCCACTTTCGGAACCTGTAAACAATAAGTCGAGGCAAGCTAACATTCAAATATATTCGACCATAGATACAGCTCCCGTAGAAACTATTAATAATAAAACAGGAGTACTACCTAGAACAATTGGGAGAACGATTAATAAAATCAAAAATGACTTAAGTTCAAATAAAGAACAAGAAGTTATTAGAAAATTTCGTATTTCGAGAGCCAATACAACAACTTCTGCGAGGTTTGTACTCATATTGATTCTGGTTCCGCTATTGATTCAACTGTTATCGAAAAACTTATTAATAAGTCCAATAGTTGACCGTATAAGAGTTGAAAATGTGCCGCAACTTTTCCTTCATTCGGAAATGAAAGAGTCCGCTTTAAAAGATTTACAAGGCTTTGAAGAAGAACTCAAATTTGATAATATAATAAATCTTGCTCCTCGGCTGTCAGAAGAAGTAATTGAAGAGCGTGTAAAACAGAAGGCTGCTGAAATAGCTAAAGAATATTGGCACAAAAGTAATCGTGCTATCAGCAATGTTTTTGCCGATTTACTAGCGCTAGGTGCTTTTATTTTAATACTATTGGTGAGTAGAAGAGAAATTGCGATTTTGAAGTCGTTTATGGATGAGATTGTATATGGTCTCAGCGACAGTGCTAAGGCTTTTATCATCATTTTGTGTACCGATATATTTGTAGGATTTCACTCACCCCACGGCTGGGAAGTGCTTCTGGAAGGATTCGCAGAGCATCTAGGTATCGCTCCAAATCACAGCTTTATTTTCCTGTTCATTGCAACATTTCCAGTGATTTTGGATACTATTGTGAAATATTGGATATTCCGCTATCTCAGTCGCATTTCCCCTTCAGCTCTCGCAACTCTTAAAACCATGAATGAGTGAGATTTTTTAATTCACAAAATTTCCGGGAGTGCGACTAGCATAAAGTTTTATTGGTATTCAATATTCAACAGTAATAATTTTATAATCCCAAATCTAAAATCCCAAATCTAAAATGGAATGAGCCGTTTTTTCATTGCCCTCTTACCACCGCAAGACATTCAGGATTACGCCAACGAGATTAAGCAGTACTTGGCTGATAATTATGCTAGTTGCGGCGCTCAAAATTCTCCGCCTCATATTACCTTGCAACCGCCCTTTGAATGGGTAGATGTAGACGTACAACCAATAGAAGAATCGTTGAAGGAGTTTGCTAGTAAACAAAAAGCAGTACCAATTACACTCAGTGGGTTTGATGCCTTCGCTCCCCGTGTAATTTACATTAATGTCATCACAAGTCAAGAACTTTTGACATTGCAAGCTGATTTAATGGCTTATGTAGAAAGTAACTTAGGAATTATTGACGAAGTTTCTAAAACCCGCCCTTTTGCGCCCCATTTGACTGTTGCGTTTCGGGATTTAACCAAGCAAAATTTTAAAGCTGCTTGGCCCGAATTTAAACAGCGCCAGTTGCATTTTGAGTTTAGTGGTGAGAAATTAGCGCTGCTTATTCACGACGGTAGACGCTGGAATGTAAAATCGGAGTTTACTTTACTAAGCACTAGCTAAAGGCGATCGCACTGGTCACAATTACGGGAAACTGAAAGCAGATCATCTATTAGGAAAGGAGAATCTAATGAGCTGGACTAAAGTTCTTGCAGTCGAAGCACTTTCCCCAGGTGCGCGACAAGTGGTAAAAGTTGGCAACCGGAAAATTTTGCTTTTAAATCACGAAAATCAGCTTTATGCTGTAGATAACGCCTGTCCTCACTTAAAATTGCCCTTGAAAAGTGCAAAAATTACTGAAAGTGGGGCAATTGTTTGTTCCTTCCATCGCAGTGCTTTTGATCTGCGTACTGGTGAGGTAAAAGACTGGTGTTCCTGGCCACCTGGTGTAGGTAAGGTACTATCGTTGGTTTCCCAAGAAAAAACACTGCCAGTTTTTCCTACTCGTGTGGAAGAAGGTAGTATCTGGATTGATCTGCAAGAGGAATAACAATCAGTTATCAGTTATCAGCCTTCACTGATAACTGTTGACTGTTTTTGCTGAACTATCTTAACCCGTAGGCTGGGATAAACCAATTGGCGATCGCCCTTGAGAAAAACTTTGCGATTTACAGCCAGGGAACTGTCATCTGGTTTTCCCCCATATCAAGAGGGATGAAAATAATCGTAAATTTCTTGAGCTAAACGCGGCCCGATTCCTGGAACCTCACCTAGTTGTGTGGGTGTTGCTTGCCGAATATAGTCAACTGAGCGAAAATGTCCTAATAACTGTTTTTGTCGATGGTGTCCTAAGCCAGGAATTTCATCTAAACGCGATCGCTTCAATTTATCACTGCGCTGCTGACGATGGAAAGTCACTGCAAACCGATGCGCTTCATCCCGCAGTCGGCGCAATAGCTGTACCCCTGGTTGTTCTGCATCAGTTGTCAAGGGTTTAGATTCTCCCGGTAAAAAAATCTCTTCTCGCTGCTTTGCTAAACTCACAACTCGCAAGTCTTCTAATAAATTCATCTCTTGCAAGATGGCGATAACTGATGATAACTGACCTTTACCACCGTCAATCATAATTAAGTCAGGCCAGTCAGGATTACCTAAACGTGACAACTGTGGATCTTCGCCATATTTGCGAAACCGACGCTGGATAACTTCAGCAAGACTGGCAAAATCATCTGAGTGTCCTGCTGTCACCGTGGGATTTTTGATTTTGTAGTGGCGATAGTGCTGTTTAGCTGGTAAACCATCAATAAACACAACTTGCGAAGCTACAGCATTTGACCCTTGAATATGGGAAATGTCATAACCTTCGATGCGGTGGGGTACATCTGGTAAATCGAGAATGGCGGCTAAATCTTGCATTGCTTGATGGTTGCGATCGCCTAATTTCTGCATTCTTTGCAATTCATACTGGGCATTTCGCTCTACCATCTCAATTAATTCTGCCTTAGTTTGCCGCAAAGGAGTCAAAATTGTCACTTTTTTGCCTTTACGTTGAGTTAAGACATCCGCCAATATCTCCCCATCGGGTAACTCATGCTGTACCAAAATCTCTATGGGTATTTCCACAGAGTCGGCAGTTTGGTAATGTTCCTCCAAAGCTCGTTGTAAAATAGCTCCTGGTTCTGCGTGAGCATCCGCCACAAAGGCCAAACGTCCTACCAATTGGCCAGCCCGAATCTGGAATAGTTGAATGCAGGCGTGCTGTTCGTCGGCTGCCAGTGCGATCGCATCCCGCGAAACTGTATCATCTGGTAAAGACACTTTTTGATCGGCTGTCAGCGACTTTAACCCAGAAATTTGATCCCGAATTCGCGCCGCCGACTCAAAATTCAAGTCCTCAGATGCTGCGTTCATCTGTTGGGTCAAAATATCAATTAGTTCCTGAGTTCGACCTTGGAAGACCATCGCCACCTTTTGGACAATTTTGCGATATTCTTCTGGTGAAATCATTTTTTGACAGACACCTGGACAACGCCCTAAATCATAATTCAAGCAAGGACGGTCTTTAAAAAGTGGTTGAGGCCGTTGTCGCTGTGGAAAGATCCGCTTGCACAGGCGGACAATTTCTCGCAATAGCCCAGCATCAGTATAAGGCCCGTAAAATTTATCCTTTTCTTTGCCGAATTGGCGTTTACGGGTAATAAAAATCCGAGGATAGTTTTCTGACCAAGTAATGCAGAGATAGGGATATTTTTTATCATCTTTGAGCAGCACGTTAAAGTATGGCTGGTGCTGCTTGATCAAATTGGCTTCTAGCGCTAGGGCTTCGGCTTCAGTATCGGTGACAATGAATTCAATTTCTGTCACCAACTTGACCATCGTGGCGATGCGTTCACTCTTGTTGTAGCCATCCCGGAAATAGGAACGGACACGCGATCGCAACTTACGTGATTTACCTATATATATAATGCGATCGCTCCTGTCGCGCATGAAATAAACCCCCGGTTCCGGTGGAATTTCGGCTAGACGGTTTTCCAGTCGTTCTGGTTCTTTAACCAGTGGTAATATTTGAGTAGATATTGTCACAACCAAAGTTAAGTAATCTTTCTCTATTTTAAGAAAAATTATTTTTTCGTGCCGATTTAACAGAGTATTTATTAAGTAAATATCAAGTAAGTACGCTTTTAGTCTACATAGAGACAAGTTTGAGCCAAGTAAATCTCCGCTCAGACTTGGGAGCAGACCTAGTTTGTGTAGCCGCAACTTTAGTTGTCGGCTGCTACTGTCAGAATAAAAACTTTGCTTTTTGAATCCATAGTTAACATTTTAAAATTGATTAGATTTTATTATTTGTAATTTCATATTTAGCAATAAAGTTATTTCTAGTGTCTTGATTTAGCCAACTTTATATCTATATTATTAAAATCAATAATATCTTTAACATTGCTTATATAAATCTAAGATAAATTATTCAATAATAGTAAGGGGTTACATTTTTGATTGAACTTATAATATTAAGCGAATTAACGGATTTAGTAAGTTAAATTTATGATTATTATTAAGAATATAACTATTACAATAATTTCAGATAAGAGCTAAACTATGAATTTGCAAGAGTTTGAAACCCAGTACCGTGAGGCAATGGCTGAAACGCTGAATGATTTGCAAACAGCAGTTTTATTGTTAGCGCAAGCACAACATAAAATTTCAAAAATTGGCAGTTCCGTACAAAATCTTAGTGAGCGCGTGGAAGAGTTCATCGATCACGAAAAAGCGGAATAATTACACGCCCAGTATAAAGGTTTATCTGTAGCGATAAGTAAACTGTTCTTCAATTGTTAGGATAAGATCCTTGAGTTTTAAAGGTTTAACAAAATAGCAACATGCGCCCAAACTAAGAGCTAGTTCTTGATCTGCTTTAAAAGCAAAAGCTGAAACCACAATGATAGGTATTTTTGACAAATCAGGTTTTTGCTGGACTTGTTTTAAGAGCGAATAACCGTCAATATCTGGCAATTTCAAGTCTAATAACATTAAATCTGGCTCGAACCTCTCTATAGTTGAGAAAAAAGTAGAGCCTTCTGATAAGCTTTGGACATCGTAACCACAGTAAATTAGATAGTCACTCAGTAACATCCGATTGAGATAATGGTCTTCAACTAGCAAAATTCGTCTAACTTTGTGTGACCGCAATGGCTGATCTATATTGATTAATTGTGGTGTCATTGCTATATATTAATTATCTCAAGTAAAAGCCAACAATTATTACCATAAACTAATACGGTAATATATTTAAATGGTGAAGATAATAGAAACTTGACTTATGTAATCTATTCCAAGATATTAATAAATTAAATTTATAGCGGTTCTCGGTTGAGTGAGGTACAAAAACCCCACCCCCAACCCCCTACCCGCAAGCGAGTCGGGGGCTACGATGTAACTCATGTGATTAGAAAACGCTATATTTGCACTTCAATACTTAATAATAGTATCTTTAAAAATAATTTAAATCAAAAACTAAGCTTTTCTTTATAATCTTTTTACATTTTGTATTTTTAAATATGCTGCTTTTAAAAATTTAATCGTCTAAATTTACCCGTAAAACTACTTAATTAATACTGAAGCTAAAGTAATTGCCCTTAACATAACAGTTTTCATCTGGATATGATAGTAAGTAATACCATTTCACCAAGTCCATGTTACAAACATGTTGCTAAGGGCATACAGATGTATGCTATTACAACCCATTCATTTGTTGCAAAGTTTCTAAAAAAGTTTAATTTAAAAGATTTAATCATTTTATAGCTGGGAGGAAATATTCATAAAAAAAGAGAGCCAACTAGCTCCCTTACTTATTTGTAGTTTTGAACCCGCAATCTTAAATAGATGCTTTTTTAAATTTACGTTGCATAGCAAACACACCAGCCACACCCACCAGACCAAGGATTACTGATGGTTCTGGGACTACTGTAGGAGGTACACCTTTGATGATAACTTCATAATTACCACTGTGAGACTTTCCATCAGCACCTAGCCCCGAACTGTTAGTTAGTCCACTTGCTGTAGCAGAAAAGCTGTAAAGCAAATCAGTCTTGTCATTGTAGGTAACTTTAACAACTTCACTAGCTTGGAACCCATCTTTTAGAAAAGTACCCAAAGTTCCTAACAGAGGAGCATAGTAATCTTTTAAATTTAAGTGACCGGCTAACCCAATTTTGATTTCGCCACTGATGTCATTTTGATTAACGTAAGACACATTAGGGTCGCTGGAGCGTTTGAAACCACCGATGTTGAAAAATGTATTAAAGGCTTGCTGGCGGATAATGGTGTTAGGGGTAGAATTTGGTAGTCCTAATGCCGATTTAATTGCAGATTCTTTAGTTATTAGACCAGCTGCATTATAAAATTGGCTAAACCAAGTATTTGCAAAGTTCTGTGCACCATAGCTTGTACTTAATCCTGACCCAGTACTAAACCAATCTGTTTCTGTTAGACTGCTCAAAGTAATACTTTTGCCACCAATTTGCCCTGTCAAGGTGGTGTTTTTTGTGAAATCAAAACCCACTTTTTCACTGCTAGCTCGTAACTCTACGTTTCCAGTAGGATTCCCAGCGTTTCCATCTAGGACTTTTTGTACATTTGTGGAAGTATTGCCCACGAGCTTGGTACTGTTACCTTGGACATCATAGACTAAGTAATCACTTGCTGCTGTTCCACCGATACTAGCACCAGTAAGGGTTCCAGCTTGTGCTGGTACAGTGGCAAGAGCGCTCACGCCAATAGCTATTGAGGCACCAATTACAAGTTTCTGAAAAGTCATTTTCATTTTTTTAAAGTCTCTGTCAGTTTGGAAGCTAAGTTTTAAACTACTGCCGTTTCTAGGCTTGGCTGGCTTGACTACAGGCTTTTTGCCAATATGGCGGTTTTTAAGCGCGACTTGCATTATTCGCCATCTTTGGTAGCTGAGCGTACAAACCCAGTTTAAGAAACGGGGAGACCTAATTGGGTAAAGTTCCTGCTGATTATCAGTAAAAAGATGAAGAATGTTTCGAGATTTTTATCCGTCTAATTACATATTTAGTAAAATTGCATTGGTTGTAAAAAACACGTGGCAATAATTTCGATTTCAGTATAATACGGTCTTTTGCAGGAGCGCACAGTTGAGCATTGGTGTTAACTTCAGCTAAAACTCCTTTAAAACCTCGTCTCCAGCCTCTTTTTGGAAATACACTTCATTGAGCTGCTGCGGCGAGTCAGGAAGGCGGCAGCCCTCCTACTAGGCATTCATAGTCTCTGACTAGGAACGAGACAATCTCTAAAAGCGGGTTTTATACTGGCTTTGACGTTAAGTTGACATCAATAATATCTGTGCGCCTCCACCACGTGTTCCTGTAAAAAATCTTTGATATTCAGCTTGAGAAGAAATTTAATGAAGGAACTGGGCAATTCTTTCCACAGCAGTTTCTAACAAAGGTGGTTCATGCACCAAGGCAAAGCGGACATACCCTTCTCCAGATTTGCCAAAACCCGCACCTGGGGAAGCAGCTACACCAGTTTGTTTGACTAGCTGGGTACAAAATTCTATGGAGTTTTGACTCCAAGGTGAGGGCAATTTTGCCCAGATGTACATTGTGGCTTTGGGAGTGGGAACTTTCCAGCCAATGCGGTGTAAAGCAGTGATGAAAGCATCACGGCGCTGCTGGAAAGTAGCAACAGTAGATTTTACCCCAGATTGAGGCCCGGTTAGGGCTGCGATCGCACCGTTCAAAATTCCCCGATACTGATTAAAATCAACAGCTGCTTTTACCTGGCGTAAGGCGTTGATTAATTCGGCATTACCGATGGCGTAACCAATGCGGAAGCCGCCCATATTGTAGGACTTGGAAAGGGTGAAAAATTCAATCGAGACGCTTTTCTCTGGATCAGCTTGCAAAATTGAAGGGACTAAGGATTTTGGATTTTGAATTTTGGATTTTGGATTG
>NZ_WBKM01000312.1 GCF_015714725.1 Nostoc sp. WHI | reverse complement strand
GTGGGGAGTGGGGAGTAGGGAGTGGGGAGTAGGGAGTGGGGGGAGTGAGAATTTTAGATTTTAGATTTTGGATTTTAGATTGAAATTTAATCCAAAATCTAAAATCTAAAATCCAAAATTGAATTGCCCAATGCCCAATGCCCAAATACAATACTTTTCACGCTGGTAAATGTAATACCTGCAAAGCAAAAGAAATCAGAGTGAGGAACGTTAAAAATCCAATTGTATCCAGCATTGTAGTCACTAACGGCCCACTAACTAGCGCCGGGTCGAGGTTCAGGCGTTTCAATCCCATTGGTAGTAGAGTGCCGAGTGTAACAGCCACAATTGTATTGGTTGCCATTACCATTCCGGCAATTAAAGCCACCCATCGTTCTTGGGGTCGCGCCCAAATTAAGGAAAGCAGGATCATCGTCGTGGCTAAAACTAGGGCTGTGGCTAAACCAGCTAGAAGTTCTTTGCGGAGAATTTTCAGAGTATCTTTGGGTGTTACCTCGCCTACTCCCAAGCTGCGGATTGTTACCGTTAATGATTGAATACCAACAGTGCCACCTGTGTTAGAAAAAATCGGCATGATTACTGCTAAAACTGGAACTGCGGAGATTACAGATTGGAAAGGCGCGATCGCACTGGCTGCACCAATATACAAGCCCATGATCCCCAACAGCCAAGGCAAACGGTTGCGGATGGTGAAGAGGGGAGAAGACAAAGCAGTTTCATCACCACTTACACCCGCCAGTTTTTGAATATCTTCTGTGGCTTCCTCTTCCAAAATATCCATCACATCATCAATGGTGACAATGCCTACCAATCGGTCTTCTCGATCAACCACGGGGATAGCGATTAAGTCATAGCGCTGCATGATTCGCGCCACTTCTTCTTGAGGGGTTTCAGTTGTTACTTTGATGACGCGATCGCTCGCAATATCCCTGATGAAAACTTCGGGAAAAGTAAACAATAACTGGCGCAGTGAAACAACTCTCACCAGCGTCCGGTTGTTGTCTGTGACATAAGCGTAGTAAATCGTTTCCTTGTCTTCGTCCTGACGACGGATTTTGCTCAGGGCTTCGCCTACAGTCAACCCTTCCCGTAACCGGACATATTCGGTTGTCATCACCCGCCCAGCAGTGCCTTCTGGATAGCCGAGAATTGTTGCTGTTGCTTGCCTTTGTTCTGGACTTAGTTGCTGTAATAGCCGTTTGATTACCCCAGCAGGTAGTTCATCAAACAATTCTGCCCGTTCATCAGGACTCATGGCTTCTACAAGTTGCACTACTTGGACATCATGTAGGGAATTAATTAGTTCTTGCTGCACCTCTGTTGGCAGATATTCAAATACATCAATTGCCTGACTTTTGTTGAGTAAACGGAATGCGATCGCCCGTTGTTTTTCAGGCAATTGTGTAATATGTTCTCCCACATCCACGGGTTGTAAACGATTTAAATCCCATTTCAACTGGTTTAAATCGGTAGTATCAGCCAGCAAATCACGAATATCTTGTGTGAGCATGATATGTACCTCCTAAAAGTCTCCCCCGCGCTGGGAGACTTCCTCACCCGCTCAGAGGAGTTTGATACTGCCATCTTGTGGACTATGGTCCATAAAATCTCAAAAATTCAACATCGATACCCAAGTCAGGGGATCGCTAGTGATAATCCTAACCCGGAATGGCGATCGCTGCTAGATATTGAAGAAGAGGCAGGGGGCAGGGGTGCAGGGG
>NZ_WBKM01000113.1 GCF_015714725.1 Nostoc sp. WHI | reverse complement strand
CCCTGCTCCCTGCTCCCTGCTCCCTGCTCCCCTGCTCCCTGCTCCCCTACCTCTACGGAGATGAACCTACAGTTGCACCATTAGGAATATCTAACTCAATATTTAGCCCCCGGTCTAGGACTTCAATATCCCACTGACCACGACTGGCGGTTTCAAAAACAACATAACGTCCATCTGGGCTAATATTTGGTTTTCTGATCCAGCCGCGATAGGTTGGGGTGACGATTTGCGACTGTTGCGTAGCGCGATCGTAAAGCGCTACAACTGGTCTACCTTGGTCGCTAGTAATATAAGCAATATAACGCCCGGTGTAGCTCAAGCTAGGACTTTCGGCAATTGTCTCTGATCGGTTTATCCCCGGTGTGCGAATAAACAGTTGCCTCTCCAAATCGTACACTAGTAACTGCTGATTACCATTTCGATTAGATACAAACGCTAAAAAGCGCCCATTTCCACTCAAAGCAGGTTGCTCCTCGGTGTAGCGACTGTTGAGGGAAGTAGGCCCTATGGGAATATTATTAGAACCACAAGATACAAGCAAACTTGTTAAACTAAAAAACAGGCTCCAATGAATTGGTCTTTGGAGCCAAAATGTCGGCTTAAATTTTTCCACCTCAACTTTTTTCCGTTGCCTCTAAACCTACTTCCAAGCCAACTGCTTTAAACATCGTCATCAAAATCGGTCGAATTATCTGGCCGCTCATTTGGCTTTTCAACCGGGTTGTATGGCACATAATCAGTTGGTATCGCCTCATCATCTTCGCGCGGTCTTCGAGGAGCAGAGTCAGTGGGCGGACGCCGCCTTCTGGGTCTTGGAGCAACATCATCTTCACGACTTTCGGGACGCTGGGGGGCGTTATTACTGCGGCGAGAAGGTTTTCTAGCTTCCCCTCCCGAAGTTTCCCAATCATCAACTTCTCTAGATGAAGAACCCCAATTTTCTTCTTGAGAGCTTTCAGAGGGGCGATTCACCGGACGCCCAGAAGGACGCCGACGTGTTCTATCAGCTGGAGCCTGTCTTTCACTACTGCTACTGTTGCGGCGTTCTGAACGACGGGGGGGTTGTTCTTCGTAGTAGTCATCACGAGTTGAAATCTCATCCCTGCTACCCCGAATCCGGGGACGCACGGGGCGCTCCTCTTCTTCATAAGGCAATGGATCTAAGTCTGCATCCATTTCAGCTTCATACTTTCTGCGATTATTGTACTCATAGCGATCGCTAACCGGTCGGTCTTCGTCCACAATCGGAGTGTTGCGCTTTGCTTGCTGGGTAGCTATACTCCGCAGACGAATACTTTCAACCGCAAAAAACACAGTTGTGCCCACTAAAAGTAATTGACCAAATTGGAGAATCGGGTCTAGCCGCCATCCTTGAAAGACGAGAATGAAGCCGCAGAGCAAGCCCACCGCCGCGAAAAAGATATCTTGATCCCGTGACAATTCCGGGCGCACAGTGCGGAGAAAATACAGTGCTGCCCCAGCCACAGCCAGGAAAATTCCTAAAATACTGGCTGAGTTCGCCCCAAAATTTACCTGAGCCAGAAAACTGGCTGAGTTCAGCCCAAAATTTATCATTGCTGTTTTCCCAATATCAAATCTATGTTAGCGAGTCACAATTAAAATCACTACTGTAATTAAGCGCAATAGATTAAAGCTTCAAAGCCTCTGGTAAAGAAGCTCTGAAGCTATTCACCGAAAAGTAAAAAACACTATGTCTGTTATCTACAACTGCCAGCAACGGCAAAAACTGCTGCTTTTGGTGCAATTATAAGTAGATAGCTGACAAACAATCAATCAATTATGAGAGTCAATTCGACTCTCATAAGCATTATGAACGTTGGATTTTATCTTTCTGGCTAATGAAAATTAGACCAACTGTAGCGGGTATTACAACAATTGCAGTACCCCAAAGCAGACTCCAAAGAAAATTTGCTAAAGAAGGCGTCATATTTCTCAACCTTTTTTTACACACTTCATTTTAATTTTAATAGTGTATTACTTTCTTGAGAAGCCTCTGGACGTGAACTGCCAAATTTGGTAAGTGCTCTCACCGAAGCAGTGTTGAGTGCTGAGTTCTTATTTATTGAAATAAAATTATAATGATAGTGCTTTACAAAGCTTCAAATTTTCTAGCGATCGCCTAAGTTTTTCTTTCTTCACAGACAGATAGTAGCTTAAACTGATGACTGGTCTTAACCTGACTGCTTGGATTCTTGGCCCCGTATTGGGGGTGATGACATTTTTATTTATATTCCGCATCATTCTCACTTGGTATCCACAAGTGGATCTGAATCGTTTGCCCTTTAATTTAATAGCTTGGCCTACTGAACCATTTTTAGTGCCGTTGCGAAAGCTAGTGTCACCAATAGGCGGAGTGGACATAACACCCATTATTTGGGTTGGTATCTTCAGCCTGCTGCGAGAAATTCTGCTAGGTCAGCAAGGATTGTTAACTATGCTATCTCGTGTAAATTAGGATGGGGCATGGGGCAAAACAGTTCCGAGTTCCGAGTAAAGAAGTGAGATTTCCCACTCAGCACTCCCCACTCCCCACTCCC
>NZ_WBKM01000316.1 GCF_015714725.1 Nostoc sp. WHI | reverse complement strand
AAGGAAACGAACCGCCAAGAACGCCAAGGACACAAAGGGAAGAAAGAAGAAAGAGATATAGAATTTTCACAAATGATTTAGGACTGCTATATATATCTTTTAAGTAGCAGTACAAAGGGAGAAACGTCTTTGTTTAATCGTTGGCGCTTACTAATTGCAGGAGTCGCCTTAGGCTCTGTAATTACTGCTGGAATATCTTTAGTCTCTCCAGTTTTAGCAAGCAAAAGTTGGGCATGGAAATGGGCTGACTGGACTGGAATTGGAGAAGACACAATCAAAAAAAAGAGCACAGAGAGAAAAGGTGGAGAAAATGGTTCCATTGAAAAGGTTACTTTCACTGATGAAGATCAGTCTGGAAAAACACTTTGGGATTTTCTAGAACTATTAGCAGTTCCATTTCTGCTTTTGTGTCTAGGTAATCAACTTCAGCACAAAGATAAAGAAGTAGCAGACATAAATTTTCTCCGTGAGGAGGCACTACAAAGTTATCTAGACCGTGTATCAGATTTACTGATTAATAACAAAGTAAATACCCTAGAACCCAACGATCCTTTATTAGAACTGATAAAAAATATAATATATGCAAGAACGCTTACTACACTGCGTAGCCTTGACAAAGATGGAGAACGGAAAGGTATTATTATACGATTTCTAGTCGATGCAGAACTTATAAGTAACTGGGATTCTATTGAATTAAGCTTAAGCTATGCTAGTTTGAAAGGCGCTAAACTAAGCAGTATTCAACTAAGTCGTGTTCTCCTCAGTAATGCAGACCTCAGTAATGCAGACCTCAGTAATGCAGACCTCAGTAATGCCAACCTAATTAATGCCGACTTAACCGATGCCAACCTAATTAATGCCGACTTAACCGATGCCAACCTAATTAATGCCGACTTAACCGATGCCGACTTAAGAGGTGCTAACCTAACAAATGCTGACTTAACTAGTGCCAACTTAAGAGGTGCCAACCTAACAAATGCCAACTTAAGTGGTGCCGACTTAAGAGATGCTGAACAGAGCAATATTAACTGGAGTCATGCCATCTTAAAAGATGTAAAAGGACTCTCAAAACAATAGTTTCATTACTAAATAGTTCAGCCCTACGATAATACTTTTAAGTTCTTTTTCCCCTGCGGTCTTAATGATAAGTCTTTGACTGGCATATGATTTAAGGTGGGCTGTTACCCACCTTAATATAATCAGTATTTCGGTGACAGAAAAAACTATATCTTCTGAGTTTGGCGAAATTGCTCTTACCTGTTAAGTAATTCAAACATTAGCGGAACTTACCAGGATTTAGACGAACAGAGTTAGGTTGAGATTGACGACGAATTGCGACTCCCCGCCGCAAATTATTTCCAGTACCACCATCTTGGCGATCAAGGAAAGGTTTCAGATTAATACCACCTCTGGATGAACTAACCCGATTATTGCCATTGCCTAGAAGTGTACGTCCTAAATTATATAATTCGTTTCCTCCTCTAGCGCGATCGCCATAAGTGTTAACGGCTACGGTTTGCTGTCCGCTATCAGCAGTAGTCAAATTCTGAAAAATGCTATTGCGGATCACAAGGGCGTCTTTTCCAGGGGGTACTGTCAGCACAATTCTACAAGTTGGGTTAGCTTCAGTTGTGACGCAGACAATATTTTCGTTATTTGCTACAGATGTCTGAAGTTCTTGTAAGCCATCTGGACGATAAAGTTCCAAGCGACTGGCAATTGCTGCACAACGTTTTTGTGGTTCCCAACCACCACCCAAAGCCGCAGGTGCCGCCCAAGGAAAGAATTGTCCTGGTTGACTTTGTGGCTGATACATAACAGTGTACTGACCATTGTAAGTCTGACAGGTAAACCGAGTTGTACCGTCAGCTGAGGGTGAAGGTGGTACGCCTGTTGATGTGTCTATTGGAACTGGCGCTGAAGTGCCACCTGATGGTACTGTCGGTACTACTACACCATCGCCAGTAGAATCATATTGCGCCATTGCTGCCAAATTACCCAGGCACAAAGATAAGCCAAGAATGCCCAAAGACATAAATCGAAGTAGTTGTGATGACATAATCATCCTCCAGTAGAAATAGGTAGGGAATTGATAGTTTAAGTGACGAATAATTCTGTTTTTTGATTCATCAAAAAGCTATTTTTTTTCTTCTCTCGCTTTTTTTTCTTTGAGTAGCTGCTTCACCCGTGCTTGAATTTCTGCATGACGCCCCACTCCTTCGTAGGCGTAACGGTTGTAGCTACTACGGATAATGAGGTTTTCTAAATCACTAACTCGCTCACCACCGCCTGGGTGCGAAGATAACCAACTGGGAAGAGAATTTTTCTGTTGTTTTTTTAGTGTCACCATTAAGTTACGCAAGCCGTCAGCAGCGTAGCCAGTGGCAACAATTAGGCGTGTGCCAAGGTTATCTGCTTGACGTTCCATGTCACGGCTGTAACTGAGCGAAAAGAGTTGACCGATGGTGCCGCCTAGAGGGAGATACTGGGTAACGTTAGAAATCAGGTTGCCTTGGGTGACTAATTGAAAACCGTGGGATAAAACTACATGAGATAATTCATGACCGATTAACCCAGCTAATTCTGCTTCTGAGTTTGTTTTAGCGATCGCACCCGCATTAATGAAGATTTTACCCCCAGGTAATGCAAAGGCGTTGAGACTTTCCTCTGGGATGACGAAGAATTCGTATTTAAACTCATTGCGTCCTCCTACTGTTGCCAGTTTTTGACCGATTTCATTGACGTATCCCAAAACAGCCTCATCTGTAATCACATTCAACTGTTTTTTTGCCTGCTTCGCCACCGACTCACCTATGGCTTCTTCACCTTGTAGCAGCATGATGCTAGAGTCAAGGACAGTAAATGGCCCAAGCAAACTGCCGGTGACGGCATAACCCAATGCACCTGTGATAATATTACCGATGAAATTGCCTCTAATTTCTGCTTGGATATGTGATTTGTAACGTTTGAGATTTTCCTCTGCTAAATTTGCAAACTCAGGTGCTTGTGGATCTTGAGGGTTAAGAATGGCAAATTGACGCGCTGCTAAAGACGCTTCCATCCATTTTTTCTCCCCAGCCAGCGCCGTGATTCTCGCTTTAATTAATTCTGGTTGATCTGGATAAAGGGAAGATGCGCGTTCTAATATATCTAACGCTTCTTTGGGGCGATCGTATTGTTTGAGAACTTCGGCATATCGAATATGACCTGGGATAAATTCTGGATACTGCTCAACTAATAGTTGCAGTGGTACTAAAGTTCTTGTTTGCAACTTAGTTACTATCCCTGCCTCTGATTCCCGCCAGTAAACTTTACCTCCTGGGGATAGTTGCGTGGGGTCAAGTATTGCTGCTTTGCGCTCTTGAGGTGGATCTGTTTTGGCAAAAGGTTCTTTAATTTCGCGGTACAGCTTTTGTGCTTCTGGGATTTGTCCTGCCAGATAAAGCCTATCCGCCTCGATAAATTTTAGCTGACGGGCGATTTCTTGAGGACTGAGTTTAGGTTCCTCCGCTAAATCTGGCTTTTTCGGTTCAGCGACTTCAGGGGTAGGTTGTGGAGCTTCTGGCGTTGATGAACGTTGTAGCGCTTCCCGTAATTTTTGGATATTAGTCGTTTCTGAACTGGGTGAGTTTATTGTTTCAACAGTGGTAGACGCAGCAGGTTCTTGTGCTGAAATGTTTGCTGTTGGTTGTGTCAGGATAATCAAAATCGATGTCCCAACTGACAGTACTACCCAGTTACAGGCTAGCAGTAGAGACTTCCAGATTCGTTTCATGCCGAGATTCACCTATGTAAAAGGCTGTTTTTAAATGTTGTTATGAGGAATTCTCAAAATACAGATAGTGCAATGTCTACGACGGGCTACGCCTAAGCACCCCAGCAATTCTTTGCTTAAACTGAGCAACTCAAGTACTTGAAAATTTTGTCTGTATCAGGACTTACGCAAACAATAGCCAAAACCCTGATTTTTAGGTAGGGGCAATTCATGAATTGCCCCTACAGCGTGTGGTTTTGCGTAAGTCCTATGTATATACTATGGCAAATTATTTGGATCAATACCTTGAGATTGCAAATAGGCAATTAGCCGTTCTTTTTGGTGGCGTTCCTGTTCGGCACGTTGGCGTTCCTGTTCAATTTGTTCCAATGCCCAAAGTAACAAATTACCTGCCTCATCCCACCAGCGCAACCAGTAACCAGTACGGGCTTCTTTTGTTCCTTGCCAAGTTCCCAGAAATAAACCCATTGAATCAATCCAATGACGACCATTTTCATCAGGTTGCTTTAACTCGTAGCGACTGTTTTCGAGTTGGTAAAATTCTAACAAACCGCCATTTGGGTCAAAAATTACGTAAATTGGGACTTGAAGAATCTGCTCATAAAAAAACCATTTTCCTGGTGGATAAGTTCGCTTAAAAGAGTATTCTCCTCCCTCAGTGTCAGATAGAAATTCCATCACAATTACCGGAATATCACCCTCTAAATTAGGTGTATAGCTTTTGCGTTCTCTTAAAATCTCATTTACCGATCGCACATAAACCCAGTCGGGTGCTTTAGCAATAAATTGCCCGTCTATCGTCGCACAAAGTCCAAAATTCGAGGCTATCAACATCTGCGGTTGGATGAAACCACTGATCTCAAGGCTTTCGCGCAAAGCACCAGCCAATAATGGCTGACCTGTATTTTCCACTGGTTCATCCTCTAAATGAAAATCTGCGGGCAATGCTTCCCAAGATATTACCAGTTCTATTGGAGATTTAGCTTCACCGAGTTGGGTTGCCATAAACGCCCCCTTTGATTGATTTGTCTTTATTTTATAGCTGACCAGTGGCTTGTTGTCAGGCGATGTCTGTGGTGGGCAAAGCGATCGCACAGCAGTAAAATACAAAAAACCCTGACTGAAACTAGCCGAGATACAAGATGGTTCTCAGGCTAAAACTGAAGCTTTTAATCGTCCTTCAACTCGTTCGTATTCATCTTCAAGTAACCAAAGTTTTGCCTCTTCGTAGGTGTTACTTTTGAAGGCCAACTGATAATTCTGATTTGGGTCGTAAATACAGCTCTTACCGAAACTGTCACTCAATAAAATCAGAACGTAGGGAGGTGAGGCCGTCGGGTCTATCCATAGCTCTGTAAACTCCCAGTTATCGGCTAGGTTTTGTGCGTGGGATAACATGGTACTTGTTTCCTTTTACTTTCATTTCGGCGTAGTAAAGTGGAATTTTGCTACCGTCAACACTGACACGATATCCAATTGGTTCATCAAAGTATAGCCCATAGCGTTCATGTCCACGAAGGAACCCCATAAACTCCCCTTTCTCTATGATTGCTTGAGTAACTATAAATATTGTGGCTTCATCATTAAACACATGAGCGCTTCCTTCTTTTTGAAGTAACTGTGAAGAGTGGAGAGTATCTGACAGATGTTTGGCAACGTGTTTAGTGTCGAGAATTAATTCACGGTCAATTAGACTCATTCAAACGAGTTTACAGCTATTGTACCAAGATGTACCGTTACTTAAAACTCTTATGAATTAATAGTATGACGTTAAATCTAGTATTATTTTACTCTATCTTTTTTACCACCCAAAGCCTAATTTTGCATATCACCGCATCCAACAGTACCCCAGCATCAAAGCGAACTACATAGGTGCAAAGTAGCCCGGTTTCTGGTGTAATTCGTGCGATCGCTATTCAACTATTTTGATTGATTCGGATAAGTTTCAGCAACCTGGGTTAAATTCATCAATGTATTTTTACTTTCCATTTCCAATTCTTTCCAGCCTTCTTGATATAATTTTGCTATTTTGTTTTCTTTCTTGTATACTTGCTCATGCATAAATACTTTAATAACTGAACCTTCAGCGAGAAAGGTAATGCTGGGATGTAAAGTTTGAAAAGCAAAAATTACCTGATCTTGATAACCTTGAATATTTTCACACACCCAAACCGACATCAATTTTACGCCCAGTGCTAATGAAAACAATAATTGATTATTGTTTTTACTAGATTTAGCATAAACTTTAGTACCCTCTTTGATAGCTTCTTCTATTATTACTTTTATTTCATCGGTATCAATAATAGGTAAAAGAGTTACTACTGTAATCCTATCTTCCGTATCTTCAAAATAAAAATTAACTTCATTAAGACAAAGTTCATTCCCATCAAATTCTTGGTCTTCAATTGTTGATACACCTATTAGACGTTGCCCGATAGGAAATTCATTGATTGCCATATTTATCACGCTTTTTCCTTGCTTGATTGAGAATTTTACAGCAGTTTGCGATCAAAGCCACCACAGGAAGAGCTATGTAGTTTTCAAACCTTTGTTGGGTTTCACTTCGTACCCTGCGGGAAGCAAGCTACAACCCAACCTACAATTATTGTTAAAATGTCATCTTTGTTACTAACCAAAACCTAATTCTTCATCACTGCATCCAAAAGCATATCGGCATTAAAGCGGACTACATCAGTGCAAGGTAGCCCGGTTTCTGCTATTGTTTGAGCGATCGCATCAGTAGCCGCAGACTCATCTAAATGTGCTGTATTCAGCGCTATACCCACTACAGGAACACTTGCAAAGGCACCCCCCGCACTAGCGACAGTTTCATAAAGCCGGATTACTTCTGGTAAAGGCGGAATTGGTATGTGGGGATGATTGCGGTTATGAGTTTGTCCCGCCCGATGGACTAACACCAGTTGAGTTGGTTGCGAACCACGAATTAGGGGTAGGGTTGCCGTTGAACCAGGATGTAGCAGTGAACCTTGTCCTTCAATATGCAAGATATCGTAGTTATTGCCGTAGCGCATAACTATCTGTTCGACAGCACCAGCAGCAAAGTCTACCCGCACTGCGTCTAATGCCACACCATCCCCTTCTAACATCACACCAGTTTGACCTGTGGCCAGAAATTTAGAACGCCAGCCCCGCAGTTTTGACGCCCAATGTAACTCTAAACTAGTTGACATTTTACCGATCGCCATGTCGGTTCCCACTGTCAAAACCCGCCGACAAGGAAGGGTGCGCGCCATCCCACTACCGACATTTATATCGGGTGGCTCTTTCCGCACATCCCAAATTAATTGCCCAGGTTTGAGCAGTGCATTTAACTCTGGGATGTTTGCCATTGGTGTATGTAAACCATTCACCAGAGACATTCCAGCCTGTAGCGCGTCTTTGATTTCATGCCAGTAATCATCTGGTACAGCACCACCACCTGGGGCAATCCCAATTACTAATACTTCTGGTTTGTACTCCAGGGATGCAGCCACTGAGGCCACAATTGGCACATCACGCTTGATACCTGTTAATTCTGGTAGGGATTTGCCAGCAGATTCGCGGTCAATTACTGCTACTATTGGAGCCTGACTGTAGCGTAAAATTGATAAACCTGTTTTGCCCTGAGTCCCTGTAGTTCCTTCATGCAGCAGGATAGCTATTCGTTGATTAAGTGGTAGACGCACTGTGTTGTACCCCCAAACCTGGTAAATCGTTTGGCAAAACTCTTCCTTCTTTTAGCAATGCACCTGTAAAAGGGTCATCGATTAAGTTAAGGTGACTGTCTAAATCTAGATAATCAGCTAGTGGTGCTAGCTGTAATGCTGCTGTATTGGCTAGCGAACTGTCAGAATAGCAACCAAACATCACTTGTAACCGATATGCTCGCGCTGTATTTACCATTCGCAGTGCCTCGGTTAGTCCTCCTGATTTCATCAGTTTGATATTAATACCATCCACGTAGTTTGCCAAATGGGGAATATCGGAGCTTGTGAAACAACTTTCATCAACAAAGATGGGCAGGGGAGAGTGTTCTTTGAGTTTTGCTAAACTTTCTTCCTGTCCCCTTAGCAATGGCTGTTCTACATACTTTATACCTAAATCAGCCAGCCAATTGCACATTGCGATCGCATCTTCTAAACTCCAACCCCCGTTGGCATCAACAAATAATTCTGGTAATGGTGCTTCTTCCCGGACTGCTAATAGCATTTTTTTATCTGCATCTATGCCATCTGGACTACCTAGCTTAACTTTAAAAAGGCGGACATCAGTAAATTGTA
Organism: Nostoc sp. WHI; assembly: GCF_015714725.1. GTDB lineage: Bacteria > Cyanobacteriota > Cyanobacteriia > Cyanobacteriales > Nostocaceae > Nostoc. The sequence continues at coordinate 27,995 of NZ_WBKM01000316.1, read as the reverse complement.
ACCAGTCTCGCGCTCTAGCGATCGCAGCTTCAGGCGAATTAATTCCAATTGTGACTGAAGTCGGGACTATTTGATTGCGATTGAGTCCCCAAATTTGCCACAGTGGTAAGCCTACACGCTTACCCAGCCAGTCGTGCAAGGCTATATCCAAGGCAGCTCTTGCAGCAGAAGGAACTTGAGTCTGTATTAAAACTTGCTCAATTTGCTGCCTCTGTAACGGGCTAAATGCTTGCAATAGTGGTATAACTTGCTGTAATGCGTCTTTTATTGTATCAGTTGATTGCTTGCGATCGCCTACACCAAATGGCGACGCTTCACCCCAGCCTTCGATACCATCATGTAAAATCTTTACCCATATATTCGTTGTCTGTGCCGTTGTACCCCTACTAATAGTCAACGGGAATCTCTTATTTACTGTAAATAAATTTACATTTATTTGCATATTTGTGCTGCATATTATGTTATCGCAAAAGCCAGTGTAAGTTCAAAGTTTAGATTATCGGATACATCTGTTATACTTTTTTACATTCATTGCTTGATTACTAAAGTTTGTATTTATTATTGAGACTATGAATAACTTAAAAAAATGGAAAATTTTGAAATCAAAAATGGTTTTAGATCATCCTTGGTGTAGGGTAAGACAAGATGAAATAGAATTGCCCAATGGTAAAATTATAGATGATTATTTTGTCAGCATTAAACCAGACGTAGCGATGGTTTTACCTATAACTAATAGCAGAGAAATAATTTTTGTTCGGCAATATAGACACGCCATAGGTGAGTTTTTCTTAGAATTGCCAGCAGGGAATTTCGATCCGACAAAAGAGAGTGCAGAAGTAGCAGCAATTAGAGAACTGACAGAAGAGACTGGTTATATTCCCCAAGAATTCAGAAAAATAGCGACTCTATACGATAAACCGAGTAAGGATACGAATCAAATACATTTATTTCTAGCAGAGAATGTGAGCAAAGTTGGAGAGCAACAACTGGACATAACAGAAGAGATTGAAGTTGTTTTTATTCCTGTGGAATCAGTCTTAGATAAAATTATTCAAGGTGAAATTTCTGTGGCGGGAACTGTTGCGGCTATATTCTTAGGTTTAAATTTTATTACTTATAAATAATGTAAATGTAGCTTTTCGGTGTTTTGTAACAAACTGCGATCGCACCTGCCACTGGCATCAAACTACTCAATCCACTTACCCACCCGGCAGAACGTCCTGTGACAATTAGCACCTTAATGTCAGCTGCGGCTAAATCCTCTAAAGCTTGTAGCAGTGCAGAAGTAAATTTTCCTCGTCTAGTTAGGGTGCCATCCATATCTGTGGCAATGAGACGAATATTGCTCAGGCTAGTAGCTGAAATCTCAGACAGGGCAGGGAGGCTCTGGTGTCTGGACATACGCGGTTTGTAAAAGGCTGTAAAGAATATTAATCATACAGCAAGATGGTGTGGAAGATTTGGGCATCCTAAACATCAGGAGTCAAGTTTTTCAGTTTCCCAATCATGCCTACTTCGATGTTTCTTGCCCAATCCCCCGGAAAGCCTAAAAAGGCATCCCAGGAAGTGCCAGCAAGTAATCCTCAACTACCACCATTATTGGTGATAAGCACTGGAGGACTGGCTTTAGCGTTGATTGCTTTGATTGTGTATAGTAAGCTCCAGATGAATAAGCTGGAGAAAAAACTTAGGTTTGAACAATTCCGCGCGCGCGAATTAGAGAAAAAATTTAAGCTGGCGCTGGAAACAATTAGCAAAATGGAAACTAATCCCGATTTGGTTAACTCACGGGACTTTAATCTGGATTATCTGCGAATGCGGATGTCAGAGGAGGTGTTTCATTTTGCAATTCTTAATCAAGTGAAGATTCAGATCAAAGAAAAAATTTCTCAAGCCCTGCGTCCAAATCAAGCACAACAAGGATCAGTCGGAATTGCCAATAGCGCTGGACGGCAAGTAGATGAAATTTTTGATGTAGAGTATGAGACTGGTACTCCAGGGAACTCTGCCAAGCGAGTCCTATTTCGGATTCAAATCCGGTTAATGAAGTTACCGACACAAGCAACCTCTGCAACTATTAGTCAAATTATTGACTGTATAGAAACTTACCTAAGCCCAATTGAAGACGAAGATAGTTGGCAACCAATAATTCAAGGTCGGATTGCTACCATGCATTGGGATCAAAAGGCTAAACCTACGCCTTTACTGGTGCTGGAGCAATCGAATGAAGGCGTGAATGTGACTTTTCGCACTAGTCGCCAACCAAATGTCCCAACTCCGCCAAACCAATCTGGAATGAAAAAATCAGGCTTGTCTAGACAATAAAAAATTATAGCTGTCATTAGTCATTGGTCATTCACAAAGGACAAATGACAAATGACTAAAATCATGACTGAATAGCTGCATTCGGGGAATTACGGGTTAATAGACCATCTTCCATTTCTACGATGCGATCGGCTATGTCTAAAATGCGGTTGTCGTGTGTCACTAATAAGATAGTAGTTCCCTGATTTTTGGCCAGGCTCTGCATTATTTCTACAACATCGCGTCCTGATTGTTTGTCTAATGCGGCTGTTGGTTCGTCTGCTAGCACCAGTGGGGGACGATTCACTAAGGCGCGAGCGATCGCAATTCTTTGTTTTTGTCCACCAGAAAGATTGTCTGGATAATAATCAATTCGTTCTGCTAAACCAACTGACCCCAGCATAGCTTTTGATTTAGCTACTGCTTCTGTTTGAGAAATATGGTCATTTAATTCTACCGCCATTTGCACATTTTGCTTCGCAGTCAAGAAACCTAGCAAGTTGTGAGCTTGGAAAATATAACCAATGTTGCGTCGCATTTGCACCAGTTTATTTTGACTAACGCCAAATAATTCTTCATCTAAAAATTTCAAACTTCCTTCTTGTACAGACCGCAAACCACCAATTAAGCTCAGTAATGTTGTTTTTCCTGAACCTGATGGACCAGTCATAATCACAATTTCACCAGAATAAATTTCTAGGTTGATGTCAAATAATATCTGTTTTTTCAGGTTGCCTTTGCCATAGTAGTGATTGAGATTTTTAATGGCGATTACAGGTTCTTGTCTAGTCATAAATTTGTTAGCTATAAGTTAGCAGTTCCGTCTTTTAACTGTAGTGAATTTCAGAAATTAATATTTCTCAATTATAAACTTTGGTTATTAACAACATCTTTTAATTATTATTAAGTTAATTAAAAGATATCGGCTGGATCGGCAGAACGTAATTTTCGGACTGCGATCGCACCAGAAATAATGCACATAAGCATAGTCAAAATCAACACCATTACGGCGCGCTCAAAACTCATAAAAACTGGTAAAAGTGTCGCTTCTCTGGCGCTGTTATACATAAATAAAGCAAAAACTATTCCAGGAAAATATCCTAAAACTGCTAACAGCAAAGCCTCTTGAAGAATAACTGTCAATAAATAGTTTTGTGTATAACCTATTGCCTTGAGAGTTGCGTACTCAGCTAAATGATCTGCAACTTCTGTATAAAGAATTTGATAAACAATTACAGTTCCCACAATGAAACCCATCACAGTCCCTAATGTAAAAATAAATCCAATAGCTGTACTACTTGCCCAATAATCCCGCTCAAAATCAATAAATTCTTGCTTAGTTAAAACATTTACCTCGTTAGGTAAATAGTTTCGTAATTCTTGGATAACAGTTTTAGCATTCGCTCCCGGCTTTAATCTAATCAGTCCAATATCAATTAATCCTTTTTGACGATTATTAAATATTCGCAGAAAGTTAATATCACTTGTAATTAAATTACCATCTGCGCCAAATGATGCACCTAATGTAAATAATCCTCCTACTTTAATTCGTCGCCTTCGCACTTCTGCTGTTATAGGCTTTCCTTGCTCATAATTAGCAGTAATTGGGCCATACTCCAACCTAGAAGAACGGTCAAATAAAACTACATCAGGCAGTTTAAGTTTATCTAAATTCTCTTGAACTCCAGGCAGGTTAACCAGGTTATTTTCTGGGTTCATTCCAAAGATAAGGATACTCCGAGGGCGGCCTGTTACCGGATTTTTCCAGGTTGTATAGTCCAAATATATTGGATGTACTGATTGTACTGCTGGTAAATCTAAAGCTTTATATAATCGTCGTTGAGAAAAACTTCTCATCGCCAAGACAGCGCTAGATTGACTGTTGATTAAAACAATATCGCCCTGCAAGCTGTTATGAAATCGAACGTTACTATAATACAAAGCGTCCCGGAAACCGAGTTGCATAAACATTAAGATATCAGCGAAAGCAATTCCTGCCAGAGCCACAGCTAGGCGAGTTTTTTCTCTTGTCAGTTGTAGCCACGACAGAGGTATTTTTTGATTCATTTTTTAAGTGGGATAAAACATTATTTGTAGAAAGTTTTAAGTTGAGAAAGCAGCTAATTTACGGCTATTGTTAGGGGATAATCCACATCTTTTTTTATCACGCAGAGGCGCAGAGTCGCAGAGAATAATATGAGAATGTGGTCTATACTAAGTTGGTCTTACTGCTTAATTATGGGTTGCTTAGTTATTAATTTCGACGACAACTTTAGCGTAAGTTAAACCTGAAACTTTCTGGCTATCTTCTGGAGATAGAGCAATTTTCACTTCTACGACTCTGGCATCCACGTCTGCTGCTGGATCTGTACTCAACACATCTTTTTTACCAATTTTTCTGCCAATTTCCGTGACAGTTCCCTTTAATTCGCTGCTAAATGCTCCATTGTCACTGTTGATAGTGGCATTTTGACCGATACGAACTTTACCAATACTGTCTTCGGGGATTTCAGCAATCACAAACATTTGGCTGGTTTGGCCAATTTCAGCAATGCCATTTGAACTTATGGCTTCGCCTGACTTGGTGTAAACTTTTAAAATCTCTCCGGCGATTGGTGCTTGAACGTAGCTTAATCTTAGTTCTGCTTCGGCTCTTCTGATATTTGCGATCGCATTACTAACTTGGGCTTGTGCTATTTGCACATCGGTAGGACTAACGTCCAAAATTCTGCTCAGTTTGGCCTTTTCTTCATCGATTTGTCTTTGCAAAGTTGCCACAGTTTTATCACGGTTAACTTTGGCTTCGATTAGCTGCTGTTGCAAAACTGCTAAATTTTGGATTTGGTTAGCTCTAGCCTCGGCAATTTGCTGTCGTAGAATTGCCAATGTCTGCTTCAGCGTAGCTTGGCTTTCAGCAACTTGTTGATTAGAACTTACTGCGCTCAAGCGTCTTCTGTCCCGCTCTTGCTGAGAAATAGCACCTTCTCTATATAAATAATCATAGCGTCCGGCATCGACTTGGGCATTGCGCTGTTCGGCTCGGATACGTGTAAGCGTTGCTCTCAGAACTTCTCTTTGCCCACTAAGTTCAGCTTCTAGGCGATTCACGGTTGCTTGTTGGACAAGTTTATCCCCACTTAACTGAGCTGCAATCCGCGTAATCATCGCTTGTTGAGCATTCCTTTCCCCAACTAACTGCGCTTGGAGGCGAGCAATAACTGCTCTTTGGGCTTGAATATCTCTTGGAGATCCGGCTCTAACTTGCGCTAAATTCGCCCGCGCTTCTTGCACTTTGGCTTTTGCCTCTTCTAGTCCGGCTATTTGGGTATCGCGGTTGTCCAAAATTGCCACAATTTGACCTTGCTTTACCTGTTCACCCTCTCTCACCAAAAGTTGCTGAATTCGTGAGGATGGTGCTAATCCTGAGGATGGGGCGGATAATTTAACAACTTCGCCTCGCGGTTCCAAACGCCCCACAGCACTAATGCTATTGGCAGATGGCATTACGGGCACGGATGTAGTTAGTTTTCTCAGCTGCTCGATTTTGGCTGTACCTAGTATGCCTGCGGCGATTACTACTGGCACAGCTACAGCGATACCCCACCAAATCTTAGGTTGTTCACTATTAAGTTTCTGCTCACTTGGCTTTGGCTTTTCAGTCACCCTTGACATAGTATGTTGCCCGTTTACCTGAATTGTGCTGATGGAAGTAAAAATAAAAGGGTTTTTAATCAACAGCCAGCCGTTTAGGACAAACAACAGTGGTTTACAGCTGAGTATGGCTTAAAATCCATTGTGTGATGAATGCTCAACACTATGGCTTTGCAAAATGGTGTTTTCTACAGTGCTTCTTGTTTGTATGCAATACACTTTGACTTCTCTCTTTTTAGGAGAAAGGTTTTGAAGCTTACTTACTCCCCTTCCCTTGCTTTTAAAAGGTTGGGGTTAGGTCTATATTGAAACTAAGAAGCACTATAGTAGCTGGCTATTCAATAACTCTGAGTATTATTGAGACATGAGTGCAATGGGAGTTAGCAGAATTAACAAGCAGTATGAATCTAGATGTAGAGACGTGATATGTCGCGTCTCTAGACAAAATATCAAATTGGTATGATGCGGTACTGTCTTGCTACATTCACTACGGCTACAGTTAGTTACAAAATTGAAAAGAAACATCAAAATAGACTGTTGCCTTTGCTGGATACAATCTTGTTACAAAAGTTAGTCTTCCTTAAGTCAATCAACGATTAATTAACTAAAAAATATCTGTCAACTTGAGCATTCTTAACATCAGAGTTTCCTTAACTTTCTGGTCAATGAGTTATCTGTCTCTAGTTGCTTGCACCTACCAACACAACAAACCATTTTGTGATATTCGCTTCAAAGACCTATTACTCTCCCTGTTGCTGTTTTGGGACTCCATTAAACTCTCGTTGAATGAATTCTACATTTATCCGTTACGCGAAAACGTAACGGAGCTTACAGATGTGGGAGATGGGAGTCTCGCAAACCAAGAAAAGGTGAACCCCCTAGTATTAACGAAACAAAAAATAACTTGGAGAAGCCCAAACCAGGGGAAATAACCAACTTGAATTTTAAAGTACCTACGGAGTTTAAAAAGGATTTCCAAATTGCGACGGCTACTTACGGTTGTACTCAAGTTGAGCGATCGCAACGGATTTTCTATACTGGACAGATAATCACAGCTAATAGTTAGATTACACGGAGCAAACTTCTTAGCTGCTATTTTAGAAATAAAGCAACATAATCTAAAACACCACCACTTTGTCAACTGTTTGCAATGAAGTATCAAGTTGGGGACGAGTTTTTACAAGAACTGCCACTGATTTTAGCGGGGCCAATCCTCAAACATACTGAACCAGAGTCAGTGACGGTATGGGTAGCACTAAAACAATCTTGTCAGGTAGAACTCAAGGTTTATAACACAACAGATGATGGTCAAGCACTAGGAAATTGTTTATTGGAGGGGGAACGCTCTACCGTTGCTCTGGGTAAGTATCTTCATATAGTTGCGATAACGGCTCGGTCTACAGTTGGGCATCGCCTAACTAGCGATGCCTGCGGCGGGCTACGCCTACGCATCTATGCATACGACCTTCAGTTTACTGTTGCTGACCAAACCCTGCAAATGCAACAAGCATTATGCTCAAACTCCTCTCCCACAGTCAGCATCAGCTACTTTGATCATCAAAAACCAACTTTTGTTCTACCGCCAAATCGCCTTCAAGATTTGCAAATTGTCCATGCTTCCTGCCGTAAACCTCATGGTCATGGGTTTGATGCACTGCCGATTCTTGACTGCTTAATTGAGAAATCAGCGAATCAACCCCAACACCGCCCTCACCAGCTGTTTCTCACAGGAGATCAAATTTACGGCGATGATGTAGCAGATCCGTCGTTGTGGGTTGCCAGTACTCTTGGTGATGCCCTCTTGGGTTGGGAAGAACAACTTCCTGTGAATGGAGCGTACTGCACTCCCCAGCAGCTACCCCCTGGAAAACGGGCTGATGTTGCGACTAATCAAGCTGGGCTGACCGCAGGGTTACATAATAAACCTGAGAAAATCAATAGTCATCTTCTCAGTCTCGGCGAGTATTACGCTACTTATTTACTAGCTTGGTCGCCAGTGTGTTGGCCTGTCGCATTTCCTAAAGGACACGAAGTAACACGCGATCGCCATGCTATCAAGAATTGGAACCAAACAGTGCAGCATTTGCGGCAATTCACCTATACCCTTTGGAAAGTGCGCCGCGCCCTTGCCAATATTCCCATGTACACCATCTTTGATGACCATGATGTTAGTGATGACTGGAACCTAAACCAAGCTTGGTGTTTGCGAGTTTTAGGGCGTCCCTTAGGGCGAAGAATAGTCCAAAATGCTCTGTTAGCTTACACGGTGTTTCAAGGGTGGGGCAATACACCAGGGCAATTTACAGCCGGTCAACCTGGGGAAAAACTGCTAGCGGCTGCACAAGCTTGGTCAGCTTCTCAAGGAACGGATGCCAAGGCTGATCAAGCGATCGCTCGTTATGTAGGTATGCCAGCCAACGATCCACACACAGACTTACCTACTTTTGTCCAAGATGGTTCAGTATTCATTCTAGATCGACATCCTGAAGCACTTACTTGGCATTATACAGTTCGGAGCGATCGCCATGAAGTAATTGTGCTTGATACACGCACTTGGCGCGGTTATCCAGCCGATCAAAAACCAATTGCGCCAGCGATGCTGCTATGCCCAAAAGCCTTTGAGCAACAATTAGTTTCGCCTTTACAACAAATAGCTGAACAAACTCAGATTCAAACCACATTTGTGATTGCGCCGACAAATGTATTTGGATCACAAGTGATTGATTGGATTCACCACTGGCATTTGCAACAGGAAAAAGTTTTTTCAACGGATGTTGGCGATGCTTGGAATATTAATACTGAAGCACTGGCGAAATTCTTAACTACCTTGTTTGAGGAACGTCAACAAATCATTATTCTATCTGGAGATATTCATTACAGTTCTGTTGCTCGCCTGTCTTATGCACGCACTCATTCCAAATTGCAGTCTGTATTGGTGCAGTTAACCGCTAGTGCATTGAAGAATGAAGAAACGCTAACGCAGCTAATTCATACACGATTGAAAGATTGGCTGCTACCAGAAAAGACGCGACATTGGACGGGGTGGATTAATCCAGCCAAAATGGTAGAAATTTCTGCCAGACAATTACACCGTAACCCGCAACTGCTGACTAACTCTGATTGGCATTGTGTGCTGGAGTGGATACCTCGACAAAGCGCTCAGACTTCTGACTGCACAGCAGATATATTATCGTTGATAGCTCCTTGGAAACGAGCCGAAAATGCCAAATGGAAATGGTTACAACCTTTGATATTGTGGAAATATCGCTGGTTTCAGGAAGGGCGAGAAGTAGTTGGATTGAATAATTTAGCTCTGGTTCACTTTGAATTGACAGATGCGAGTAATTCTTGCAAAGTTATTCAAGATTTATACTGGTTTTCTTCTTGGTATCCAACCCAAGTTGTTTACAGCCGTTTTGAGAGCCAGTTAACACCTAATCAGTCCTTGTTACGATGACCAGCTTTGCTCTGTAAATGTAAATTTGAGTTGTATATATGGAAACTCTAGATTTAAGAAACATACTAGAGAGTCATTCTTATGTCTACGACCCCAATTAGTGCAATACTGGCACAACCACAGAAAGCTGCTGTGTTGCAAGCGATTGCCACAATTAAAGAAAACTTACCATTTTTAGTTGATTTGAGTGCAGACGACTGAAAAGCTTTACCCAAGATGGGAGATAAGAGTCGGGCCTTTGTAAGCATTGCATTAGAGGTGGCGACACAGAACCCAGAGTTTTTGCCGCGATCGTTTGACCTAGAGGAGATGCGGAAAGATGTACAGTTATTTGAAGCGTTGTATCCATTATTGTTATCGTTGATGCAGTTGCAAGATTTGCTAGATGATACCGCCTTAACTGTGGGCAGCGAAGCTTATGCAGCCGCGTTGCAAGTATATAACTATGCTAAAGCCAGTGGTCAGGGGACAGGTTTAAATTCAATGGTTGAAGAAATGGGGCAACGGTTTGCCCGTAGAAATCGCAAAATCAAGTCTCAATAGATAGCGCCGTAGAGAATAGCTGATCAATTGCATCGTTGAAGTGCAAGTTTAAAGCTCAAAGCCTGAACGTTCGAGCAAAAAGGTCGAAGCTCCGAGTTCAAAGCCTGAACGTTCGAGCAAAAAGGTCGAAGCTCCGAGTTCAAAGCTTAAACGTTCGAGCAAAAAGGTCGAAGTTCCGAGTTCAGAGGCTCAACGTTCGAGCAAAAAGGTCGAAGTTCCGAGTTCAGAGGCTCAACGTTCAAGCAAAAAGGTCGAAGTTCCGAGTTCAAAGCTTGACATTGTGAATTTTAATCTTGAAGTTTAAGGTTCAGCAGTCTGAAATTTGAGCTAAATTCGTAATATTTCAGGAGTCGAAGCTAAAGAATTTAGTAGACTCTTGATATTTCAAGGTTTCTTTACAAGAGATTGTGTATAACTACTGTGAAAGGGGCATCCTGAGAATTAGCCTCTAATTATAGAGCTTCCAGTATGGCAAGCAAAGAAATACACTGATGAATCCCTTAGAAACCTACCTCCAAGAACTGCAAAAGCACGAATAGAAAAAACGGATTTGCCTACTCTAGCTAATGTTCGCAAAGCGTTAGAGGAAGCACTGGGAACCAGAAACTAAACTCTTAGGTGAAAAAGTATCAACCTATTATATTACCCCCCTTTTTAAGGGGGGCAGGGGGGATCAAAACTATAAACTATGACCAAAAACCTCAATAATAGCGATTTCCATTTACCCTACAATCCAAAGCTTGGGGAAAGAGCAAAAGAACTTCGCAAAAACATGACCCTAGCAGAAAAGAAGCTTTGGTATAGATATCTGAGAACCTTTGAATTTCGCCTTTTGAGACAACGGACAATTAATCATTTCATCGTTGATTTCTACTGTCCCATTTTAAAACTAGTGATAGAAATTGATGGGGATAGTCATTTTACAGATCAAGCTCAAGATTATGACATAGAGAGAACTCATATTCTGGAGGGCTATGGTTTAAAGGTTATCAGGTTTACAAATAGCCAAGTTTTAAATCAGTTTGATAGTGTGTGTGAGCAGATACAGGGTTTGATCCCCCCTAACCCCCCTTAAGAAGGGGGGGAAATTAAATCAGAACTGGAACATTTGGCTTCAGAGGTTAAAGAGTTGAGCTATAAGTTTAGAATTTGAGTGACAAGAGATATAGATTACTGGCACAAGGGTTAGATAATGAGTGAAACTCAGACCCAGTTACCGACAGATACATGGATTTATGCTTCTTGGCAAGAGTATGAGCAAGCGATCGCTAACTTGCTCAACGAGAAGGCAAAGAGTTACTACTACAAGGGACACATGAGGCTGGAGATGGCACCAGTTAGTTTTGATCATGGTAAAGACCATGTTGTAATTATTTTCGCAGTGACTCTATTTGCAGCACTGAAAGGAATTCCAGCCACAGGTTTAGACACAACCACCTTTCGTAAAACTGGAGTCCAGGACTGTCAACCCGATGTGGCGTATTACCTCAGAGAACGCGCCCAAACTATCCCAGCAGGTACTGGAATTATCAACCTTGATCGGTATCCTGCACCAGATTTGGTGATTGAGATTGCGAAAACATCTTTGCTGGATGACTTGGGTACAAAGCGATCGCTCTATGAAGAGTTGGGTATTGCTGAATATTGGGTAGTGGATGTCCAAAATGCCCAAATTATTGCTTATGCGATCGTAGATCAAGGCAGCAAACGTATCCAAGAATCTCAGGTATTTCCCGGACTGGCGATGTCTATTATAGAAGAAGCCTTACGCCGTAGTCGTGAAATGAATCAATCTCAAGTTGGAACTTGGTTATTAAGCCAGTTTCAGCAAAAGGAGGTGTGAGCATACAATTCAGATAAGTCCAAAGCCCTCATGTAGATACACGATTTATCGCGTCTTCAATACACCAATTATCTACTTTGCAGCTCGCGCTTCAAACATCAAATACGTCCCTCCTAGCCCTTCCACAATTGTGCGTGTATTAGCAATCATCATTTTCTGATAAGTGTCCCCGTCGCTTCCTGGTTCACCAAGTCCCTCAGCATACAACTTCCTATCGGAAACTTTCACTTCAGCTTCTGTGGCTACAGATTCAATCAAATTAGGGCTAATTGCCGCCCCAGCAAAAATTGTTGGTACTTTAGCCCGTTTAATGTTTTTAGCCAAATTGTTCACGCGGACAACTGTCAGTTTTTCATTAGTACCAATACCTTCCAAACCCCCTGCCAATGAAATACCGTATGCTTTAGCGTAATAACCCAGTGCATCAGAAGTTGTAACTAATTTGCGTTGTTTGGCAGGAATACTGATAATTCTTGACTTAATCCACCTATCTAATTGAGTGAGTTCATTTGTGATTTTTCTGGTGTTACTGGTATAACCCTCTGCCTCACTAGATTCTAATTTTCTCAAGTTACTATTAATTACTTCTACCATCTTGATAGTATTATTAGTATTGTGCCAAAGATGAGGATCAGTTACTTTCTTGCCGCGTTCCTGAAATTTTTGTGGGTTAGACACCGCAAGTTCACCGATAGCTATTTTTCGTGCAGGGTTTTTAGTCGCTTTAATTAATTTGATCAGATTTGGTTCAAAATTATAACCCGTATAGAGAATAAGATTAGCTTGCTCAATGGCTTTACGATCTTCCGGTTTTGGTTTATAAAATTGGGGGTTGGCAGTAGGAGAAATTAAACAGGTGAGGTTAACTGTATTCCCGGCAACTTGTCTGGTTAAATCACATAGTACGCTTGTAGTCGCTACAACTTGGGGAAGATTTTCATTTACCTGGGTAGTGGTTTGAGTAAATGTAGTTCTTGCAGCTTGATTTCCACACCCAACAAATCCAATCGTCAATGCAACAAAAATAACTCGTAAGGAATTATTTGATGGTAATTTTTTTGACATCCTAAACTCCTACTGGATGTATAAAAAAGATAATCATTATTCTTTAAGAATAAGTCAGAATTTAGCTTGGATAATTAAGGGGAAAAAGACCCAGCAACTTTTGGTTAGTGAACCACAAACGAGGTTTTTCCAGGCAAAATGTTAATTTTAGGCGACAGTCCAGAAAACTGGTAGAGGTAAGAGCACAATGATAAAAGCGATGCTGAAGAGTCTCGTAAGAAGTGTAGTGCAGTTTTCTGGCCTTCTGTTGAAGGGACTATGCCATTGTGCTTATGTGCCACAAAGGTCGCAAACTGACTAAGATTATCAGGTTAAGGAATAGAACGTAATAATGATGGGGCGTATTGAGCATACGGTTGATTTCGCAAACCGAGTCGTGAATCTAAGGCAATTGTAGCTGCGGTTTTGCGAAGTGTGACCATACGCTTGTTACAAAATTGGCAAATTGGTGATTTTTTAGCCATCAGCGTTTGTTAAACTAATTTTCACCTAGTAAAGCCTTTTAATAGCGCTCAGAACATCATCTAGCTACTCTTTATTACCATAATCCAGGCTGTACTTTGTGCCATAATTTTTATCGTCTACTTTTTTCATCATTAAATTGAGAGCTAAGTCAAGTACATAGAACAATTCCTCACAGATGATATTGGTGAAGATAAACAATGGTAATTTTAGTTATCGTCATTAACACCCTCATTTCGCTGATACTACTCTATGCAGCTTGGCGGATGTGGCAACTAAAACAGCAGCTAGCACACATAGCAGATAAGTTAACCGCTTATGAAACTTGTACCCATGCCGTACTGGATCAAGCACCCGAAAATATTTATCTAAGCCAGCAGAATATTTATAATTTACGCCAGAAAAACCAGACGCTACAGACGCAAATCCAACAAGTGCGGCAAATTCTCAGCCTGCTTTTACTCGGACGGCAAATCTGGCAGCGTTATTTTCGCAGGCTAGAGTTAACATCCGGGAAAAGAACAGTCGCAAAATGAGTTATGTCAGTTCCCGATGAACACTTATAATTAGGGCTAATGTGGGGAGTTATAAATTATTAATAATAATTCACAGTTTTGATATTAATGAATAAAAGCAACATTTCTGGCTGATATTTTGTCAGGATAGATTTACTGAATAAAATCCGTTGGGTCTTGCAAGGGTAGAAAACCCACCTAAAATGGGTGTAAGGAGAAAAACAATAAGATGTCTAATAACCGTTCTGGAGTATTTATTGGCGGTTTCATGCTAGGGGCTACTATCGGTGCTTTGACCGGTTTGCTAGTTGCTCCCCGCACAGGGACCGAAACACGTAAAATTTTGAAAAAATCTGCCACTGCTATCCCAGAATTGGCAGAGGATTTATCAACGAGTGTGCAAATCCAAGCAGATCGTCTTTCTGCTAGCGCACTGCGAAACTGGGATGAGACTTTAGATAGATTACGGGAAGCGATCGCAGCCGGTCTAGATGCTAGTCAGCAGGAAAGCCAACTCTTGAACCGGCAAACATCTCAAGAAAAACCAGATTCTGTTTCCCAGCAATTAGAACGCTCATAAATAATATAACCGTGATTGACCCCCTGTTTTGGTTGGGACTTTCCTTACTCTTAGTAGCCACAAGTTTGACTGCGGTTTTGGTAGCAGCAATACCAGCTTTGCAGGAGTTAGCACGTGCTGCTCGCAGTGCCGAAAAACTATTTGATACACTCTCACGGGAGTTACCGCCCACCTTAAATGCTATCCGCATGACTGGCTTAGAAATTACCGACTTAACTGATGATGTCGGTGAAGGTGTCAAAAGTGCCAGTCAAATTGTTTCACAAGTTGACCAAAGCCTTGATAGTGCAAGAATTCAGGCTCAAAATCTGCAAGTAGGTACACGTACTATCTTTGTTGGGGTGAAAGCAGCTTGGAAAAACTTCACGCGGCAAAAACCCGTGGCACGAATAGGCGATCGCTTCCCAAGCAATGAAAATCCCCCACTAACGTTGCGAGAACGAGAAGGGCTTGGGCAAGAAAATCGCCGGCTCAAAGCAGAAGCGTACCATCCTAATGACGATTACAACGACGCTGCTAGCTGGGAAACCAATTTTGATGACGAAGATTGACTAAAAAAAGGGCATGAGGCATTGGTTATTTCTCTCCATTCCCCCAATCCCCAAAAAGCTTTTGCGTTGATCCCTTAGATTAGAGTAAAGTAAAGAAGTGTAAAGAAGTATCACTTTTCCAGTACTCTTTTAAAACAACTTGTTCAATTCCACCGTTGATATTTGTATAAAAACGTCCATGCAATCTTGTTTTTGGCGACGAATTCTGGTATCTATTGCAGTATTTTTCCTAGCTGGGTCAATTTGGGTCATGCATCCTGCCCCAGCACTGGCTTATGACAATCCTGACTTACTGCCTAACATCTTTACCCCAGTTGTAGACTTAGCAAAATCTCTTCCTGATTTGCAAGAAGAAAAGCTTGTCACAGATTTAGAGCAGTTTGAAACCGATACGGGCTGGAAACTGCGAGTATTGACTCAGTATGACCGCACCCCAGGTCGGGCAGTCATAAAATATTGGGGTTTGGATGATAAAAGTATTTTACTAGTTGCCGATTCTCGCGGCGGTAACATCCTGAGCTTTAGTGTTGGCGATGCTGTCTATGAACTTTTACCCCGAACTTTCTGGATAGAACTGCAAACTCGCTTTGGTAATTTGTACTTTGTCCGGGAAGAAGGCGAAGACCAAGCCATTCTGCAAGCCCTAGAATCGGTAAAAGGCTGTTTGCTGAAAGGTGGTTGCAATGTTGTTCCCGGACTGCCACGAGAGCAGTGGATTCTCACCTTGATTTCCTCAATTGTTGGTGGCGTGATTTGTGGATTTGCAGCTCAACCCCGCGAGAAAGGACAAGTTTTTGCTTGGCAATGGGCTTTAATTTTCTCACCTTTATGGGGAATCTTGTTTATTGCCTTTGGTATTGGGCCAGTGGTGACACGCACAAGCGACTGGTTACCTCTAGTTCGCAATATCTCTGGATTTCTCATTGGGGTTTTGGTTGCCTACTTATCTCCTGTTTTCAGTCGGCCTTCTTCTAGTAATGAGTCATGAGTGCTGAGTTATGAGTGTTGAGTTAATTAAAATTCATAACTCCTAACTCCTCACTCTCTTAAGCTGATAAGCTGAAAACTAAATATTTGAGAAGCTCAACAAAAATGGAATGGCACGTAACTGATGCTCAAAGTTTAGCAATCATTGATAGTGAAATTGGCGATCATGTCTTTTCACCCGCAGAGTATGAGATTGTGCGTCGGGTAATCTACGCCACGGCTGACTTTGAGTATAAGTCTTTGATTCGCTTCTCTGAGCGTGCCTTGCAAGCTGGGGCGGCAGCATTAGCCGCGCGTACCACAATAGTGGTAGATGTCCCAATGGTGCAAGTAGGTATTGCCTACGACATTCAAAACACCTTTGCTAATCCGGTGTATTGCAGCATGGAAACTCTGACACGCCCACAAAAAGAAAAAACTCGCGCAGCATGGGGAATAGAAACCCTAGCAAAGCGTTATCCAGAGGGGATTTTTGTGGTGGGTCAAGCGCAAACAGCATTTACAGCCCTGGTAGACTTAATTGAAGCTGAGGAAATTAGACCCGCTTTAATAATTGCGACTCCAGTCGGATTCGTAAATGTTGATGAAGCTAAGGAGCGCTTACAAGACTCTTTAGTTCCGCACATTACAATTGACAGTCGCAAAGGTAATGCAGTTGTAGCAGCTGCGATCGTTGACGGATTGGTAGACTTGGCTTGGCAAGCCTATGGGCAAGATGGAAAATCAGCTTGATCGTATTCTGTATCCAAAAGAGGATTCAAAATTACTGAATATACTGATATTTTTATTGAGTAGTGCCGATAAAGGAGCCTTTTCTTGTGATAATTCAAGGTTTCAGTTTAAGCGCATATCTTGCAATTCCCGTGGTATTAAGTCTTTTACTTGAGGGAGAAAAAATAAAAGTATCTGTAGTTGAAAACGTCCCTCAGGTATCAGCTAATCAGGAAATAATTGTATCCAACCGCAAGCCGAATAGTACTAAGCTGACTCCAAAAACATACTATGTTAGTGGTGTTGGAAACGACAAAAATACTGGACTCTCTTCATCATCTGCCTTTAGAACAATTCAAAAGGCGGCAGATATTACGAAGCCTGGAGACACGGTACTGATTATGAATGGTGTGTACAAGAATGCACAGCCGAATGGGCAGGTAGTATCGATTACACGCTCTGGAACTGCAAATGCGTGGATTAAGTTTAAAGCACATCCTGGACATTTGCCGAGACTTCAGCACAATGGATGGCATGGAATTTTGATTCACAATGGAGCGTCATATATTGAGGTAAATGGGCTTGAGGTAATAGGGAACAATGCCAATGTAACCCTTGATTATGCGATGAGTGAAAAAACTAACAAACTAAACCCACTAACCAATGGAAATTGCATCGTTGTGGATGGACGAAAAAAGGGTCATACTCACCACATACGTATTGTGAACAATAAAGTACATGGGTGTGGGGGAGCAGGTATTGGAGTAATGGAATCGGACTATGTGACAGTAGATCGTAACGTGGTTTTTGATAATGCCTGGTATGGTGTCTATGCTGGCAGTGGGATTTCAATGTTGCATAATAGAGCGCTTGATAGCTCCCAAGGATATAAGATGTTCGTGACAAACAACAAGGTCTACAACAATCGGCAGTACATTCCCTGGATTAAGACCAAGACTGTTACAGATGGTAATGGCATTATTATCGATGATTCAAGAGGTACGCAGATTAACTCGCCGTGGGGTGTATATAAAGGACGTACTTTAGTTAAAAATAATCTCACGTTTAATAATGGTGGATCAGGCATTCATGCATATTTAAGTGAGCATGTTGATATTGTAAATAATACAGCGTTTTTAAATAATCAGAGTCCAGAAATTACAGGTGGGCAAATATTTGCCAATGCGTCATCTGACGTGAAAGTTTTAAATAACATTCTCTATGCTTTTCCTGGGAAAAATGTTAACAGTAAGTGGAAAAGTACAAAGGTAATTTATGATTATAATATTTACATCAATAACTCCAAGGTAAGTTTTAAAGGATTTAACGATATTGTTGCAAATCCAGAGTTTATAAAGGAGCATCCCATTTTAGAAAAAATATCTGGCGATTGGAAATCGCAGCTATCCAAACAACGTCAGCCTACGCGGAATTCTATAAAGGCGACGAATTTTGTTTGTGAGCCAGTGACTTATAGTCTGAAAGGGAAACTCATCAAAGTGGGATGCTCCAATTTGTAAATTTCTTGATTGCTGACTTTAGACTGAAGATTGTGAGCCGAGGGATTAACAAAAGAATGTTTTGGAATTTTAATCCTCTTCTCTACGACGACGCCGAGGCGGCCTTTCTTGCTTATTCTGTTGGTCTTCACGCAAGCGGCGGCCAACTTCGTTAAAGAAATCCCGCCGCAGATAGGGATAATCGCTAACCCACAGGTTACGACCGGGAAAATATATATCGCTGAATTCTTCAATACTGCTCAAATCTGAGCGATTTGACATCACTACCATTTCTGCAATTTGGCCGCGAGTAATAACTTTGTGGGCAGAGCGTAGTGGTGCTACAAACTCAATGCTGAATCCCGTGTCATCACCCACTTCTAAGTTAATTTGTTTTTCTCGGTTTTCTACAATCACCAATTCGCCTTTACTATTGACTGTTTCCTGTTTAGTTACCAACTGGTCTGTAATCCACCAATCTAGGACTCGACCACGAAAAAAGCCGCCGTACTTATAACGGCGGCATTGTAGATTCCGCATACTTGCTTGAAATACTGGATACCACAGCCAAAAAAAAGCGCTAACTACCCACAGCACAAATACTATTGAAGCAAACTCAAGCTTAAAGACGGATGTCGCAAACAAAATAACAACTACGGCCACTACAGAAATTAACAGCCGTTGCAAAAAATTTGAAAACTTCCCCCAGTAGTACTTGTACTGCAAACCGGTGGCAATTAGGGGGACGACTTGTTCAAATTTCTGGCGAGTCAGTGGTACTAACATGAGTGCCCAATTGTGAATTTAAGGTTTAGAGTATCTTTTCTAATCCATATATTAATGACTTTAGCGCTAAGACTTTGCGAATCGCTAGTAGCACTCCTTGCATATAGCAAGAGCGATCGCTCGTATCATGTCGTAAAGTATAAATCTGCCCCGGTGCGCCAAAAATCACTTCCTGATGGGCAATCAATCCTGGCAAGCGCACACTATGAATTCTAATCCCTTCCTCTGCTACACTGCCCCTCGCTCCTGGTAATTTTTCCGTTTCTTCTACAACAGCAGGGTTAAAAGTTTTACCCAATTCTCCTAATAACTGTGCTGTTTGGATGGCAGTACCACTGGGAGCATCAGCTTTTTGGTTGTGATGCAGTTCGATAATTTCCACATGGTCAAAATATTGGGAGGCTACGACTGCGGCTTGTTGCAACAGCACCATGCCAATGGAAAAGTTAGGAATAATTAGGCAACCAGTGCTAGCTTTGTCGGCAAAGTCTGCCAAGTCTTGAATTTGTTTTGAACTTAACCCAGTAGTGCCGACTACAGGACGAATCCCGTAGGCGATCGCACTGCGAATATTGTCATAAACTGAATCAGGATGCGTAAAGTCTACAAGCACCCCTGGAGGAGACTTTCTATCGCCAGCCACATACCCCAACATCGGTTCTAATTGATTGGTAATTGGTATTTCCAAGGGTTCGCTTAAACCCGCTAACTCTCCAGCGTCTTTATCTTGATGTTCGGGACTGTGGTCAATTGCACCTACTAGGTTTAAGTCAGGCGCTTGGGCCACCGCCTTCACCACCTCACGTCCCATTTTACCAGCAGCACCGTTGACAATAACCGGGATAGGAGCTTGATTCGTCATAGGTCGAGAAATACTTTTTGAGTCAACAAGGGAATTGTAAATACTTTTGTGATCTAGTAGCTAGCTCTTCAAATCTCTAGCTCAATTCCGGCTACCCGATTTGTGCAGCTAATCGCTCAGTTTTTTCCATTCCCCAAAGTAGAACGGTACTCTTTTTTATCTCACCATCTTAGCCAGTAAACGTTTTATTTTCCCTAATCGCCTCATGCGACCATTTATCAGTATATGTCCAGGGGTTTAGTGATTATTATTAAAATCAGTTATCAGTCCAGGAATCCATAAGGTATTTGTTTGTGGTTTCACAACCCTTTCTCTATGTACGTTATCTTTTTCTTGCATTTCTTGTTCTTTACTAGTTTTTATTACCTTATTATAATTGTTTGTCAAGCCCGGAATCCACAAAGGCTTATCTCTAGATTTTATTATTAAATCATCCTTTTTCATATATCTTGAAAATGTTACCTTTTTCTGTCTAATAATTTTAATATCTTTCTCAAGTCTTTGCTGGACTAAAGATTGCATATAAAGAGGTATAGTAGCTGGATTTGTTTGCATGGTTTTTTCATATAGTTGTGCAAAAGTTATTCCATCTTCCTCCTCATAGACAAGTTGCATTAATTGTTCGGCTAAATCATCAATACAATCATTTATATTTTGCTGGGAAATATTGTATATACTTAAGTTCTGTTCAAAATATTCAAGCTCCCTAAAACCTAACCCGTAAACGCCATAATGATATTGATATTCTAAGTTATTATATTTAAACAGAGTTCGTTTCATAACTTCTAGCGCTGTTGAACTACTAGATAAATGAATTAAATAATATTCAACAGTCTTGAGGTTTTTCATAATTGCAAAAGTCCAAGCGTACTTGACATTTCCCTCTTTTCTGTACAACAACAATCCTTGATTTCGTAAGTAAGCTTGCCGATTACGAAAATCTTTTTGATCGGCTATATCTGTATAATATTCATCTGCTTCAAACTCATGAAAAAACTTTTTATATCTATCCTCTTGCCTTCTACTTAAAATTCTTACTAACCCAGAAAGCATATGTGTTAATAAAACTTCTGACCGACCTAATGAAATTATTTCTCTAACTATTGCTGGTTGAATATCTAATCCGAAAGGATCTAAAAAAAAGAAAGAATAACCTCGTCTAGCTCTAACTTCGTTAAGACAGTTATCTAATTCATCTAGAAAGTTATTAGTAATAATTTGACATTTTCCAGACTTTAAATAATGTTCAAACCCAGCTTTTTTAATTGTAATTCTAGACAAGCTGTGTGGTCTGTGTTATTATCAATAAATATAAATTTAATATCAGGATTATACCAACTTTTCCTGTTTTGAACATTTTTTAATCCTTCCTCAACCATTCTAATCATTCTTATGGCTGAACCTTCCCATAATTGCTCACCATCTTTATATATTCCCCCACCACAAAAACCATCTATTAATGTTAATTTTTGAGGGCCAAACACACAGTGTCCACAAATAACTTCTATCCAATTTTTTATATATTCTTGTAAAACCAAGTGTTTGCCTTTAGCATAAGCAGGTATATCAGGTATATAATTTCCTTCAGCGCTCCAGTTATATTTCTTTTTACTAGACATCAATTTAATCTCCTATAAAAATACCTACATTACTTTTTTATGTCTATTACCCAAGGTTCCGAAAATATTGCTAGTCCACTTCAGCAAAGTGCTCTTTTTAAAAAAGGGTTATGTGATTATGTGGTTAACGTAGCTTCGGGCTGTCTTCATGGATGCACTTTTTGTTATGTGCCTTCTACTCCAGTTATTAGGACAAGACAAAATCATCTTAAAGAGAAAGGTGTAATTGACCCTCAAATGGATTGGGGTAAATATCTTTTTCTACGGGAAAATTTACCTGAAAAATTAGAGAATACATTAGAACGTAAGCGAGTTTGGCATGAAACTCCTGCTGGCAAAGGTGTAGTTCTCCTTTGTTCTGGCACTGATCCTTACCAAAATAAAAAAACAGCAGACCTAACACGTGTGGCTGTTGAAACTTTACTGAAGTATAACAAAAGGGTTAGAATTCTTACTCGCGGACTCCTTTGGCTAAATGACCTAGATATTCTTGCTCATCCTAATGTTACTGTAGGTATGAGCTTACCATATTTAAATGATACACTCAGTCGCCAGATTGAACCAGCTTCACCTCCACCTTCTCTTCGTTTAAAAGCCCTTTTAGAAGGTCATAAAGCAGGATGTAGGCTGTATATTGCATCTGCTCCTACTCCTCCTCAAATGATATTGGAAGATTTTATATTTTATTTAGATAAAATATTACAAATAGAACCAGAAGTTATTTTTTGGGAGCCAATTAATGCAAGAGGAACAAACGGAAAAAGAATGTTAGCAGCTGGTCTAGACTTTATTGAGCCTATTATGAATAAAAAAGCATGGGCAAAATATTTTATTGACCAATGGGGTGCTTTTGAGAAAGCCGCCCAAAGCATAGGATGTTTGGAACGTTTACATATTTGGCCCGACCAAGAACTAGCAGGATTCGTTGATTCAAAAATTTTAGAGTATTGGTGGTATAAACCAACAATTGAACGTTGGCCTGGGTACGAAGCTCAAGAAATTTCAAATAATTTCAGGCCTTCCATAACTATAGAATAATAAAAAATTGATAAATTAAACAATTCTTTCAGTCTACAGTAGATCAAATATCATCATCTGAGCAAACTTACACAGAACAGTCCTTTGAAATTCCAACGTCATCTCCCAACATTTATCACTCATTAGTATATTGGGGAATTTTCAGGGCGGCCGCATCATGTTAATAAGCAAAGTATATTCTCAATAGAGGTAAAATTAATGTCATTAACTCTTGCTTATTGCGAATTTTTTAGGCGATCGCTTTGGAGCTTAAAAAATAATCAAACGCGAAATTCTGATTTTTTCGTTTAGCTTTTCTAACCCTAAAGTTGAGTTTCGCGTTCGGGGGTAATTAGTGGCTGTTGCTCTTTTGTCACCCAAATAAGATGATATTAAAGTCGCCACAGAGCCATGTACGTACTGTTTTTGATGGAATTTACTACATCTAGTATTCCCACAATGGTTAAAAATCTTTCAGTCAGCTTGAGCTGACTTAAGCTATTAGCCTTGGAATTCATTCCGAGGCGGGTAGGGTTGCAACTGGTAAAATTTGAGGTAGGCGATGCCTACGAGGAGCTACGCTTACGGATTTCACACCACTTCACCAGTAAGGCGATACACCACGGAGTATTTGCCGACATTTGAGCATCATCTAATGCGTCATCCAAAACGTATCGGTTGGTGGGAGAATAAAAACTAGAAATGATACTTGCCTGGTGTTGTCTCCAGCCCAAAGGAATTTGTATAAATGTGGAAACGAATTGGATTAATTTTGCTATTAGTGTTGAGCTTTAGCCTGAGTAATTCTGGTGTAGCGGCTGCATCTGGACTCAAAAGCTTTGTAGACACTAATGATGGTTATCAGTTTTTATATCCTAACGGCTGGCTGCAAGTTAAAGTTGCTAACGGCCCAGATGTAGTTTTTCACGATTTGATTGAGGTGTCTGAAAACATTTCGGTTGTGATTAGCCCAGTTCCCGAAGGCAAAACTTTGGCAGAATTGGGAACCCCAACAGAAGTAGGATATAAGTTAGGAAAAGCGGCTCTTGCGCCTCCTGACTCTGGCCGCTCGGCTGAATTAGTCAATGCCGCACAGCGAGAAGTGAACGGTAAAACATACTACCTTTTAGAGTATGAGGTTAAACTCTCCAATCAACAGCAACGACACAACATCGCCAGTGTTGCTGTTAGCCGTGGCAAACTTTTTACCCTCAACGCCTCAATTCCTGAAAAACGCTGGCAGAGAGTTAAACAAATGATTGATGAGGTTGTAAATTCTTTTTCTGTTTATTAATTGGGAGTAGTGAATAGGGAATGGGGAGTAGGGAGTAGGGAGTAGGGAATGGGGATAGAGAAGAAACTAAATTACTAATGTCCAATGCCCAATGCCCAATGCCCAATATCCAGTTATCAAGTTTGTCAGAAATCTCATGAAAATTCCACCTTTTGTACTTGCCTCAGCTTCCCCAGCCCGACGCCGCTTATTGCAAACTGTTGGTATTGAACCGATAGTTAGACCGAGTGATTTTGATGAGTCACAAATTCAATTAAGTGAACCAGCAGAGTTGGTCAAAACTCTTGCCCAGTACAAGGCGGAAACTGTAGCCCCGCAGTTTGAATCAGCTTTGATTATGGGTTGTGATTCAGTTTTGTCCATGAATGGTGAAATTTACGGTAAACCAGCAGATATCTCTGAAGCGATCGCTCGTTGGCAGATAATGCAAGGTAACTTTGGCGATTTGTATACAGGTCACGCTTTGATTGACATAGAGCAAAACCGCACTTTAGTCAAGTCTCAAGTCACAACAGTTTACTTTGCTCAAATGAGCGACAAGGCTATTCAAGCCTATGTTGCCACTGGTGAACCCCTCAAATGTGCTGGGGCTTTTGCCATTGAGGGTTTTGGTAGTTTATTTGTGGAAAAAATCGCAGGTTGTCACAGCAATGTAATTGGACTCAGTTTACCGTTGCTGCGGCAGATGCTAGGAGAATTGGAATACGATGTTACTGATTTCTGGCAATAGTTTTTTGTCAGAGGTAAGGATGAAAGTGTGATTGGAAGTCCCTTAAATTAAAGCTTGAAGAGGCACAATAACGCTACGAACTTGTGAAATCTTGTACTAAGTTTTTTATGCTCTTCTTGTTGATCATTCATTTATTCTAGTATTATTTATCACTCCGTAAATGCGTAATTCATATTATGTGTTTTTTTGTATAGATTATGATTTTCACTAGTTATTAGTGTATTCTACTAAGTGTGATGTTCTTAACTGTATTCTTCCACTTCGTTATTACATAGGGAAGAAAATAGAAGAGAGTGTGATATTACAGCAAAAGAAAAAAGAAAATCCCAAAATCGGAGACAAAGAATGTTGAAAATAACAAGACAGATAAAAGTAGTCCTGCTGAGTATGCTCGTATGTATGATATGTCTAGTAGCCATGCCGACCGAAGCCCTAGCGGGTGCATGTACAGCTAACCAGTGGACAGGACTGTTGAGAAATACCGATTGCCAAATTCCGTCGGTTGCTGGTAGGGTATCAATATCATTTAGGTCTTCATCTTCAATAAACGGAGAAGCAAGCATAATCAGAACAAATGGACAAACGGTCACTCTGGGAAATTGTGCACCAGGTAGCGTGAATGGAACCACATTCATAAATATTCCGGCGAACGGGGATAATGATTTTGTGTGCGAACCATCGACGGGAACATTTAACATGAGGAATACAAGTCCGGTTGGTAATTCATCCTTTGATTATTTTTTGGTAGCAGGGTTCTCAGGTTAGTAAGGGACTAGGGTGTTGACTCTGTACCCTTTAGCCCACAAGACTTCATGCAGAAATTGTGTTTTTTATTTTGGCATAAAGATGGCTGTAGCGGGCGCTTTCACACAAGCAAAAACCAGCACAAATAGTTTTTCATACATAATTCCCCAAAAAATAGCCAAAGTCAACAGCCTAGTAAGGGACTCCCAGAGAATAAAATCTAAAAGAGTCTTAGTGCGAGAATAATAATTATTCTCCTATTAAAAAAAGAGTGAAAGAGGCATCTAACTGCTACCTCTTTCACTGTACGTTCGCTCATTTTTAACCGCCAGATTTAATTAAGCCTTACAGGGCTTTTAATTCAGGCTGTGCAATGGATTCAGGCATTTTTAAATTAGGGACTTCCAAGGAATAAATTACTCAGTAAAAATCATAAGTTTAACGAAACAGCAAGCCAACTCAAAAGAGCAGCACGACGGCGGTTCCAAGCACAAGTAGTGATGGAATTAGAGACTTCCAAAGAATAAATTAATCAAAAAAATCAGGAATCCATATCTAAACAATAATGATAATAATTATTGTATTTGGTGATTTTATTCCTTGGAAGTTCCTATATTGCAGTCTAGACAGGTGTGACACCTCAGGTTGTAGACTGGCCACTAGATCGCATTCCCAACTACAATATGTCATTTACTTCTACACCCTCGCTGCGTGAGCAACAACATCCCCTAATTCGTCAGCTAGCTGATTGTATTGAGGCAGCTTGGCATCAGCACTTAGAACTATCGCCTTACCATTTGCCTGATGACTTGGGGTATGTGGAAGGTAGACTAGAGGGTGAAAAACTGACGATTGAAAACCGTTGCTATCAAACGCCTCAGTTCCGAAAAATGCACTTAGAACTGGCAAAAATCGGAAATATGTTGGACATCTTACACTGCGTCATGTTTCCCCGTCCAGAATATAACCTGCCGATGTTTGGTTGCGATTTAGTTGGGGGTAGGGGTCAAATTAGTGCAGCGATCGCTGACCTTTCTCCGATTAACTTAGAGCGCACCTTACCAGAATCTTATACTTCTGCACTGACACAGCTAACAGTGGTTAACTTTGCCCAACCCCGCGAATTGCCTGAATGGGGAAATATTTTCTCGGATTTTTGCATCTTTGTGCGTCCTAGTTCCCCAGAAGAAGAAACAATGTTTCTCTCGCGGGTGCGAGAATTTTTAGACATTCATTGCATCCAAGCGATCGCTTCACATCCTGTTTCAGTTGAACAAGTCACACAGAATCTCGCCGGACAACACAACTACTGCACCAAACAGCAGCAAAACGACAAAACCCGCCGCGTACTAGAAAAAGCCTTTGGCGCAGCTTGGGCAGAAAATTACATGACCACAGTTTTATTCGACCTCCCAAATTAAGCTGCCATGTTCTGTAAATACAAATACTGGTGGAATTTTCAATAGCTTTTACACCCGCACTGTGAGATGACGGCAGCCGGAAATGCTGTAAATAAAATAGGCTCAGGTTTTTGTAATACCTTCGCCAGAAAAGCTTGACTCATTGCGATATTGATTCCTCTACCAACAATTCTGATGGTGAAGTACCATCAGAATTATTAGAATCATCAGACTTAGAAAAACCATCTGCTGCATCTTTGATAAAACCAGCTACGGGTACCGCAATTAGCAAACCTAAGACTCCACCAACATTGGTTCCTACAAGTAAAGCAATTAACACCCATATTGGTCTAAGTCCAGTAAATTTGCCTAAAAGTCGTGGTGCGATCGCCTGATCAATTAACTGATCAATGACAACAGCTCCCGCAAAAACCTTCGCTGCTAACCAAAAATCATGTGTGGCTAATATTAAAGTTATTACAATCAGACTAATGACATCGCCAAAGGGAATTAAACTCAAAAGCCCAATTGCCAAACCAAAGAGTAAAGCAAACTGGACTTGAAAAACTAAAAACAATAATGTTTCTGAAACTCCCATCAGTAAAGCCAAAGTTCCTTGACCAATCAAGTAGTTTTGGAAGTTTTGCTGAATAGACTGGCTTACCTTCAAAGCAAAATTTACAGGTAACTTTTTAAATATACCCTCCCAAATTCTTGGGCCATCTAACAATAGATAAAAAGTCAGGACTACTGTGATTAATGCCTCAGAAATACTATCAATTGTATCTATAATAATGCTTAAAAGCTTATCCGAAACAAACTCTAATTCATTGGGTAATTCTTGAGTCAATCGTGTTAACAACTGGCTGACATTTATATTAAATTTATGTCTAGAAAACCAATCATTTACAATCTGAAGTTTTTCTTCACTTGAATTAATCCATTTGGGAAGAACTTTAACCATTTCATTAAATTGCTCTAAAATAATGGGTACTAAAGTTATACCCAGAGCAAGCACAATTACTAATGCTAATATAAAAACTAATGTTACTGCATAGCTGCGTTTAACTCCTCGCTGTTGGAGAATCGAAACAGGATAATTTAAAACGAATGCCAGCAAAGTAGCTAACACAAGAATTGTTACCACAGGCTGAAAATTTTTAACAAGCAAAAATGCTAGCCAACCATTGAGAAAGACTATAGGAAATAGCAGCGTAAAAATTAACCATCTAAGTAGTTG
The DNA here is from genome assembly GCF_015714725.1 of Nostoc sp. WHI. GTDB lineage: Bacteria > Cyanobacteriota > Cyanobacteriia > Cyanobacteriales > Nostocaceae > Nostoc. The sequence goes on along the minus strand of NZ_WBKM01000316.1, from coordinate 135 downwards.
ATTCAGTGAAAAATTCATAATCAATTTAGAAATCAAAATTACTTCAGTTACTACATTGAACCTGGGAATTTAATATGTTCAGTGGAAGTATATAAATCGCAAAAATCTTTCCCCACTCCCCACTCCCCACTCCCT
>NZ_WBKM01000227.1 GCF_015714725.1 Nostoc sp. WHI | reverse complement strand
CTCCCCACTCCCCACTCCCCACTCAATAGTCGCAATGGTAGGAGATGGAATCAACGATGCTCCAGCTTTATCCCAAGCAGATGTAGGAATTGCTTTACACTCCGGGACAGATGTAGCAATGGAAACTGCTGAAATTATTCTGATGCGCGATCGCTTAAACGATGTCGTCGAATCTATTCAGCTTAGTCGCGCCACCTTTAACAAAATCCGCCAGAATTTATTCTGGGCTTTTGCATATAATACAGTTGGTATTCCATTAGCCGCAGGTGTTTTGTTTCCTAGCTTCGGTTTTGTCCTTAACCCATCTGGTGCTGCCGCTTTAATGGCTTTTAGCTCTGTTAGCGTCGTTACAAACTCAATATTATTACGACGGTTAGTTCATCACCCGTAAAATCCTTTCTTGCAGGTCAGATTTACAAGCACAAATCTTAGTTATTGCCATCTCAAATTGAACTGAGTCGGTCTTCAAGTTTTACGCAGATCACAAAGCCTGTTGAGACACTTACCAAAGCTATCATAGCTACTGGAGTAGAACGGCCATGTTCTACTCTTTCAAGGTATTATGCAATTTTAAGGCTTATTTAGATCAGCATCACAGACTATGGTGCACGAGAATGACAGGATACGAGACTAAACAAATCCTGATTAATCACAGTTCAACCGATTTTAGCAACGATTTGTCAATGGCAGCAGAAACCAATGAAAACCATCTACTGATTCTTGAAGACGATCAAGGTCGCAAAGAATTTTCTCTAGAAGACCCCGTCTACTCTATTGGTAGAGACCGCGAATGTAATATCCGTTTGATGTCGCAGTTTGTATCCCGCCGCCATGCCACATTAGTGAGATTGCCGCGAGGGCATAATAGTCATAGCTACTATTACCGGATTGTCGATGGCGATGCCAAAGGGAAGCCTAGTTCCAATGGTTTGATGATCAATGGACGCAAGATCCCAGCTCACGATCTAAAAAATGAAGACGAGATCGTTTTTGGGCCTCAAGTACGTGCTATTTATTACCTTTTAAGAAACACTCAGCGTTTGTCCCAAACGGATTCGAGTGAGTACGACATTACACTAATAAACCCCGGCATGGCCGAGGATTTAGAGGATCTAGGAGACTGAATTACAATTACTAAAGCAAAAAGCCCACCGATACATCGTCTGAGAATACTACGGATTAAAGCCGTGGTATTCTCAATACAAGCATCAAAGCTATCCTGCAAGACTTTCAATCAAATGCCAATGGCGGCTACTTTCAATAGACTGTTTGATGAATTCAAACATTTGTCGGCAGTAATTATCTAGATGGAGTGGTAATTCTTGATTTTTAATCACAATACTCATCCGGGTTTCTGTTTCAGTAGATTTTGATTTATCAATCAGTACTTCTACTGTGATTAATTTGGAAAAAGAAACATTACCGGGAACCTCACGAGCAATTATGTAATCGGCCGTGTGGTATTGAATATCCAATTGACAGTCCTGTAGAAGTTCTACAAGTAACGGCTGGAGATGGTCACTAGGAACAGAAACAATAAATGAACAGGTATAGCGAGCCATAATAGCCCCACGCCTTGCAACACTCTGTCCATCCTATAATACTGAAGCATCTAAACGGAAAGTCATTAAAAAACAAAGTTTTTGAGTTTTGAGAGCAAGCCGTACAAAATATACAATCACATCTCTTTTATCTATAAGGCAATACGCTTTGGTTAGTGATATTTAGTGTTCGGAGATCCCCCCAACCCCCCTTAAAAAGGGGGGCTAATATCTCTTCTACCCCCTTAAAAAGGGGGGCTAATATCCCTTCTACCCCCTTTTTAAGGCAATACGGTTCAGTTAAGGGCTACTGGTACAAAACTTTGGGTTTTTGAGACGCGATAAATCGCCGTCTCTACAAATGTTTTGGTCTTATCTGAACTGTATTGCTTTTTAAGGGGGTCGCCGGAGGCGGGGGGATCTTAACCCAAGGGGTATTGATCTATAAGGAAGATGCCGTAAGCTGAAAGATTGATCAAAAACTTTACAATAAAGGTTTGGCGGAGGGAGAAAATGAAAGTAGCAATTACTGGAGCAACAGGATTTGTCGGTAGTCGTTTGGTAAAACGACTCTACGGGGAAGGTTATAGAATACTTGTGTTAACTCGGAACACCGTCTTTGCTCAGAAGGTTTTTCCATCTAAGGCTTTCCCCAATCTAGAAATTATTGCCTATACACCAACTGCATCCGGTTCTTGGCAAAGTGCGATCGCTGGTTGTGATGGTGTAATTAATCTGGCAGGAGAATCCATTGCTGAGGGACGTTGGACATCAGAACGCAAGCAAGAAATCCTCAATAGCCGGAAGCTAGGTACACAAAAAATAGTTGAAGCAATAGCCAACGCTAACCCAAAACCACCTGTATTAGTTAATGCTTCAGCTATTGGCTATTATGGCACGAGTGAAACGGCTACCTTTGATGAAACGAGTCTATCTGGTAACGATTTTCTCGCCCAAGTCTGCCAAGCCTGGGAAGCAGAAGCTAGAAAGGTAAAAGATGCTGGTGTGCGGCTGGTAATTCTGCGTTTGGGCGTTGTTCTGGGCAATGGTGGTGCCTTAGATAAAATGATTCTGCCTTTCCAACTCTTCGCCGGTGGGCCTATTGGTAGTGGTCGGCAGTGGTTCTCTTGGATTCACGTAGACGACTTAGTTAACCTAATTCTGCAAGCTTTAATTAAACCGGAAATAGAAGGTGTATATAATGCTACTGCCCCTAAACCAGTCCGCATGGCAGATTTAAGCCAAACTTTAGGGCAAGTGATGAATCGCCCTTCTTGGTTGCCCGTTCCAGCTTTTGCGATCGAAGCTCTTTTAGGAGACGGGGCTATAGTAGTTTTAGAAGGTCAGCAAGTCTTACCTAAGCGCACCGTCGAAACAGGCTTTAAGTACAAATATCTTAATTTGCAATCAGCATTAACACAAATTCTTACGTAGATTAAAAGGCAGTGGTGAGTGGGGGAAATGATTCCAGTACAAAACAAAGAGAGTAGTTTGTTACTCTCTTTAAATTTTATCTGCAAGTGCGATCGCACTTTTGAGGGAATTGCAAAAAAAGTGAGTTGAACCAGAAGCTAAATGAGTCAAGAACAGCTACAAGAACTGATGGATCAAACGAAAGACCTCTCAAATGAGGCAAGGCTTCTTTTAATTAGCTACCTGCTGGCAGAAGTGAAGGGAGCAAATGAGTCAACAAGAAAAGCTGCGATCGCTCGAATCCGTAAACGTTGGGAGATATTGCCGATTCAGCCGAGCAGTCAAATGCAAGAGTGGAAGGAACAGGGACGACTTTGATGGTGATTGATACGATGGTTTTTGTGTATGCTTTGTTACGTGTAGAATCTCAACATGAGCAAGCACTTTCTGCTTTAGAAAGAGCGGAACAAATTATTGTTCCCGATTCTCTCTTTGCTGAATTGGGTAATGTTGTATGGCAATGGATTGTGTTTAGACAGCTACCGCTAATTATTGGGCTTGAGGTTTTGAAAGATGCGAAAGTATTGGTAACTAAAATTATTCCTGTTATTGATATTCGAGACACTGCACTAGAGCTAGCAGTAAAGAAAAACCATTCTTTTTATGATACGGTGTTTGTTGCCGCAGCAATTCAAGAGCAAGTTCAAGTAATCACCTTTGATCGCAAGTTTGCAGAAAAGTTTTCTGATCAGGTTGAACTTTTGTATTAACCCACATTCCGCAGATATTAAAGCGGATTTAATAATTATAAAATTGAAAATGCTCAAGCCTGAAATCATTGCTAGGCAATAATTTCAGGCTTTTTTCCTATAAAATAATAAGCGACAAGTAGAGAGAAAAAAAGTATGAACGAGGCACTAGAAGCGTAAAGAAATTTACAAATAAACCGACAATGAGATGGATATTTCAGATGTTTCAATCTGTACATTTGTTGCTCGTCAATGGACAGAAACAAATGAGCAATTTCACAGAGGAACGTCAAAAAATCTTACGTTATTTGGGTGAAAGCTGTCATCAATACTATCTGATGATTTGAAATGGGTTATTTAACTAAAAAAGCTGGGGATATTTTTATATATATCAGAATTTGAGCGAAGATATAATGGTCTAGCTTTTGACTAAAAAGCTATTGGGGTTGATTGCATTGAACAAGTGGTAGTTGGCTGTTGCCAGAGTTTAAGTTTACAACCATCAGCAAAAGTAGAATTTTTTCATATCCTTCTAAAGTACTCTGAGGTTAGAGTACCCAACTAGCAAATTAAAATGCTATCTCATCCTCTCCTTCTGCGCTATTGACTAGAGAGAAATTTTCTGGAAATCCAACTGATAATACCACTGAGAATAGCACCGCCCATGAGGATGCCAATTGCTGGGTTAAACAAGGGTTGCCACAGTTGATGCCACAAATCCAAACCCAGGTTTACTCCCGCCGCTTCTCCCATCGCAGCGATCGCTAACCAGACAAAGCCAAACAAAACTAAAAAAACATCTGCGACTAAAACCATGTTTAGCCAATTTAACAATTTATCTTTCATGATGGGAATGGGGAATGGGGAATGGGGAATAGGGAG
>NZ_WBKM01000112.1 GCF_015714725.1 Nostoc sp. WHI | reverse complement strand
AATAAATCCTTTGGCTCATACTCCTCACGTAGCAAAAATCTGTTGACACTATCATGTGAGAAATATTCCATAATATCTGCTAAACGTGTGCAGCCTGGATACTTTGATTCTGCCAATAAAAATAAAGTGTAAGTGTTGAGATCACACTTTGCCGTGGATGGCTTGGTAGTTACTCTGATTGCCATACCCTCAATAGAGACAGTGTAAATTATCCATCTTTCCAGTCCTCTACTGCTAGCGATCGCCTATTATTTTCTGATTTTCTACACTACATTTATTGTCTTTTTTGTCAATGCGTAAGTTCTGACTCCTTATCCGCTAAACCTACAGAGGGGCTTGAAGATAATCCTGCTAACCCCCCCGTGTTTCTCAGTAGTTTTATGTCTGTAAGGGGAATGGTTAAAATACTTTTTTGATTGGAGGCATTTTGTACTAGTTCAGCCAGCCTAGCATATTTCATGATCCAAAATCAAGCTGTTATGGACTTGCACTTTCCCTGTTTTGAATTTGGATTACACTTTACAAGTGTTGCATTTTCTAAATCAATTCTGATATTGAGTCGCTCATCTGCTTTTGCAAGCGCTGGCGGTTATCATCATATTTCAAAACCGTTTGCACTTGGGCGTGTCTGCTGAAGCGCTGGGTAGCACGGTAGTTGCCATTATTCAGATCCAATACTGTAGTAATCGCACTGTGGCGGACACGATGGGGTGACATCTTCTTAGTAATTCCAGTTTGCTTGCATAGCCCATCCACCAGTCGCCTGATTGCCTCCCCGGTTAATCTTGCTCCATTCTTGTAATAGGCCAGCACGGTGAAAAGCGGGTCATTGCTACGTTTCTTCTTACTTGCTTTTATCCAACTGGCGATCGCTTTGGGGGCAGAGTCCCCAGTATTCTTGTACTACCAAAAATGATATCAACACTGATATCAAAACATGAAATTACAGAGTCTACATAACCAAGCGACACCCGACTACTTCAGCAATAGGTGACTGATTGTTGATCAAAGTGTAAACGTTCAGGTAAAAACATTGTATGCAATGATAGACGTTATTGGAAAGACGCATTATCAATAACGATTCGGTGAGCATTTATGCCTAACGAGCCAATATTTGGAGAGCTAGTTAAAGTTGAGTTGGAGGCGTGTTTAGATGCACCGATCGCTCGATATTTTGACGCACAACTTGACAAAGATCCAGATGTGTTGGCGCAGTTGTTGGCAGATAAGCGTAACCCCAATACTCGACGGGCTTATGAAAAAGATTTGAGGGATTTTTTTCTGAAGATGACTTTATTACCGCCAACTGGTGATAGTGTGCTGGAGTTTCTGCACTTGCAGCGAGAGCAAGCGGTGATGGTGGTGTTGAAGTACAAGGCGATGTTGATTAAATCTGGGTTGCGGGAGGCGACAATTAATCGGCGGCTGGCGGCGATTAAGTCGTTGGCGAAAATGGGGCGAAAGTTAGGGGTGTGTAACTATTCCCTGGAAGATGTTTCAGGAGAGAAGGTCAAGGCGTACCGGGATACGCGGGGTGTTGATAGCAAAGCGATATCTGTTGTGATTCAGCAATTTGATAGAGAGACTTTGATTGGTAAACGCAACTATGCAATTTTTCTGGTGCTGTGGGGTTTAGCTTTGCGTCGCCAGGAGGTATGTCAATTAGATGTGGGTGACTTTGATTTTTATGGGCGCAAGTTGAGAGTTTTGGGGAAGGGTAAGGGAACGAATGAAGAGTATTTGGATATGTCCAAGGATGTGGCGGCTGCTCTTGCTGATTGGTTGATAGCGCGGGGGGATTTGAATGGCAATTTACCGATATTTACAGCGTTAGATTTCCATAATACTGGGCATAGATTGACTACGGATGCCATCTATAAAATAGTGGCTACTGCTTTTAAGAAAGCGGGGGTGAAGAAACCCATGTCACCGCATAGGGTCAGGCATTCGGCGATTACGGCAGCACTCGATGCCACTGATGGGAATATCAGAAAGGTGCAGAAGTTGAGCCGTCATGCTGACCCCAGAACGTTGATGATTTATGACGACAACCGGAATAAAGACTTGTGGGAAATGTCGGAGTTGTTGACGGGTATGCTGAAGGATTCAAGCGAATGAAAATCCTCAATTTCTGACAGCATATAAATTAAATATTTTGATTGTAGGCGGCACTAAATTATTCTGTTCAACTATAATCTGAAATTTTTTACTTTCTAGAAGGGTTTTAATTTTATCTATTCTGTCTTCTATGTCATGAACCTCAAGCACTATTTGTTTAATTTTAGTCCAATCATTTTGGTTTATGCCTCGCAAAACCTCATATTCTTCTCCTTCTACATCAATTTTTAATAAATCTATAGATTCAATAGCTAATGAGTTAATTACAGAAGATAATGTTTTGATTTCACCTTTAATCTCCTGGCTTTGAAAAAGGTATTCCACCATCTCCTGATTCAAAGCTACATTCATTACTTCTCGTTGAGCTAACTTCTCCCAAGGTCTAGTTGTCGAATTACCAGCCATGTTAGGATAGAAAGTAAACACTGTTTCTGAAATATTTTCTGAACCCAAACCATAATTTTGTAGAGATATATTGTCCAGAGAATGCAAATTGACATTTGCCTGTAAAACTTCAAATATTGGCTGAACTGGTTCAAAGGCTAATATCTTTAATGATTTATGCAATTTGCTCAAAAATATAGAAAATAATCCTATATTAGCACCAACGTCAATAATACAGTCACCATCATTAATAGTAATGCCATGCTGTAAATATTGCTGTTCAATAAATATTTCTTGATATATATATTCTGTTTCCTCCTTGCCAAGACAGTAAATTTCTAAATTATTTGGTAAATTCAATTTCTGCATAATTTCTTGAAGCTATTTGGTGAATATTTAATTTATCCTTTTTGGCAAAGGTTTCCTGGTTAATCATATATAAATAGGTATCAGAGGATGTTTGAAAAGTTCTGTTGTCGGTATCAAAAATCCTAGATCCCTCTAAATCCCCCGATAAATTGGGTAACTTTGATTCCGATTCCCCCCAATTTATCGGGGGGTTAGGGGGGATCTAAAAGTGCCTAAAGTCACAGCGAAATACTTTTCAAACAACCTCTCAGGCATTTACTGAGAAAGAACAGGTTTACCCGTAGATACAACTTGCTCAACAATATCAGCAGCTCGGCTAACTCCCCCTGCTGTCTTAATTGCGTTTTGTAATCTGAGAGCATTCTTTTGGTACTTTTCTTCTGTCAACACCTTTTGAATGGCTGTTCTTAGCTTAGAAACCGTTACTTTCTTGATGGGTACAGCCTCACCACATCCTGACCAAACTATGCGGGAAGCTACCCCTGGTTGGTCATTAGTAATTGGAATCGCCACCATTGGCACACCATTTGTTAAACTTTCCAATGTGGTATTCAACCCTGCATGAGTGATGGTAAGATTTGCTTTTTGCAACAACTCCAATTGTGGGGCATATTTAACAACTAGAGGTTGACCGGGTAGCTCTTGTAAAGCTGATGGACTTGTAGAACCACCCAAAGAAATTACTAATTGAGCATCCAAATATTGACAAGCTTCAGCAATAGATTGAAAAATTCCTAGCAGCCGATTTTGTATAGTTCCCATCGAGGCATAAATTAAGGTTTGTCCAGTCAATTTTTCAAAAGGAAAATCAAGAAGCTCCCGACCGATTGAACTATGAAAAGGGCCGGTGAAATGGAAGCATTGAGGTAAATTCTCTCTGGGAAACTCTAGTTGGGCTGGTTGTTGACTGATTTGCGCTAACTGAGAATATCGTTGATTAGGACTAATGTAGGGAGGTAAATTCTTCTGTTGACGATATTCATTTATAATTTCGCTGATAGGTTTACCGACGCGATTTAAGACTTGATAGCCGATTTTATTACGCAGTCTTGCCCACCAAGCTGGGTTATAACTCCAGTTGGTTATATAAGGAGGAATGCTAACCTCTCGATTAATCACCACAGCACTACAAATAGTAATAAAGGGAAGTTTTAGAACATCTGCAATAGTTCCGCCTTCAAGGTTGAGTTGGTCTATTAACAGTGCTTCTACACCCGCATTTTTTATCACCGATGGTGCATCTCTGAGTCTCACAGATGCACCATCCTTAAGTAACTGAACAGTGTATTGCAATGCAGCACGTCCACTGAGTTGACCCAATTTAGCGAGGGTTTGTGCATTGATACCAGGGGGAAATTCAGCTTCACCAATGGCGCAATATTCCAGCCCTGCTGCTACTGTTCTAGCTTCGGCATCACGGAAACCAAATAAAGTAACACGATGACCACGTTGTTGTAGTTCTTTCCCTAAAGGGAGCATGGTGTTGAGATGACCTGTCGAGGCTGGGCAAATTAAGCCATAATGAGTCATTTTATTTATTGGTAATTAGAAGTTGATGTAATATATACCAGAAAACTGCCATATATTCATATAAACGTGTGCAAAAGGCATTCAGCGATTACGGCAGCACTCGATGCCACTGATGGGAATATCAGAAAGGTGCAGAAATTGAGCCGTCATGCTGACCCGCGAACGCTGATGATTTATGATGACAACCGGAATAAAGATTTGTGGGAGATGTCGGAATTGTTGACGGGGATGTTGAAGAATGCGGATGAATAAAAGGTAATCAATTGACTAATTATAGTAGATTAATCTTATTCAATAACTGGTAATTGAATCTGTTTAAAAGGGGTAATCAAAGGTTAGTACGATCCAATTAACTTTTTTACTCGTCAAATCGCTTTCTATAGCTGTAGCGAACTGCAAACATCTGGACATGAAACTGCAAACAAGACAATTTTGAAACCAGGGGTCGCCGTGCCATTTGGGGAAAATTGAAAGCCCTCCCCACAAATAGCAATCGCACTGGGGGATTTTGGGCATAGTACCAGTTTAATTATTGTAAAAATATATTATGCTATTAACAACATATTTTCTCAGCAGGATGCGGCCAATAAGCTGATTTTTCTAATTAGCCTCTGTTTGTTGATAGAAAATATTAAACCACCATAAGCATCATTTGGATATACTAAATTCTTTTCACTATCAATTGTTGATGAAAAAGTAGAGTATGCTTTTTGAGCCGTACTTATGCGATCGCCTACCTTTACCCCTTGAATAGTGGGATAAACCGAACTAGTTTAACCGGAACTAGCACTTGCAACTAAGCGTGCTTTATGAGTTGGCTTGCAGGCAGCCATAGCGATTTTGTACTGCCAATATTTTTATTTCTCTAGGAATCATCTCTAACTATCATTTTATTTTGAAAAGCTCAAAATAAATTTATTAAATCTTTATTCATCCAAGTCTGCAATATCCTCTTTACAGGAGTCGCAAAAACACCAATTATCTTCGTCAAATCTCTTAGCTTGTATTCTATTTGTACCAACTTCAATTAAAGAGAGCGTAGGATGTGTACATCGCAAACAAAAATCGACAGAGTAACGACTTTGGCAACTGAAGCAGTGAACTGTTCCATCTTCTAGAGTGGGGTCTGGGAAAGCAATAGCTTCTTCACCGCATTCTTCACAAATAAAGAAATCGTAGCCCTCTTTGCTTCTCCTGTGCTGAGTTATTCCACCTTCTTCTGCCATTCTTCTAATGTAAGAAAACCAAGCAAGAGATAATGCTTTATAAGTACTACCATCTTCGTCAAGTTGATCAAGCGCATCCTTGAGGTTAATTTTTAGTTCCTTTCGTAAGAAAATATCTAAGAAATCCATTGCACGACCAACATACTGTTCTATGTCTTTACGAGAGCCAGTAATTCGATGATGCTCGATTCTATTTCTAACCTTACGAAGTTCCTCTAGGTTATCTAAGTCTTGTCGTGATAAAATAACACCATTATTTTTCAATCGCTCTTTAGCTTTATTAATCGTAATTGTATGATCATCTTCTCCAGTTTTTTTTGAGTCTGTATAAATTAAGTCGTAATTAATTGCAGCAAGCCGCGCTTTCAAAAACAACTCTGCTGCATGGAAGACGTGAAGAACTGTGTACTTAAGATCCGTATCTTTTTCATCTGCCAGTAAATGTTCAACAGCATGGACAAGTGAATCGAGCGCATTCTCTTTAAGTCCAAAAACAAAGTCATAATTAGTAGAAGATTGGTCTGATTCCATATTAATTAAAGAGTAAAACAGGCTTTATCAAAAACCAAACATAATTGTTCATAAAGCCAAAACTTATTAGTTGCGCTCATGGTCAACTAACTAAATTATCTTCAACCTCAAGACGAGAAGAACCGTCGCTGATTTTGAGTTTGGTTTTTATATCCTTTGGTAAAGAGTCAAAAGTTACCTGTGTTTCGTAATTGTAGTATTCGTACTCTCGGTTGCCGAAACCGTGTTTCTCTAATGCGCGAACAGTCTCGACCATTAACACCGTATTAGAAGCACTATCCCAGATAATTTTTCGCTTGTACAATCTCCTAGATGACTCCATAGTTGAACCATAATCATGCTGCCAGATATTCTTGAGTGCTGTTTTAGCGGTTTCGTAGTCTTGGGGCTTTTTATCGTCTGTCATGATGGCTTCCTTTTCTAATCGTTAACAAAGGAGTCTTCGAGTGGATCTTCTGTGTTGAGGGAAAAATTGAAATCCTGTAGTAGCACAGCACCGTCAATCTCTTTCTGCACAAGCTCGATTGTGCCGATGGGATATTCGTATAAATCCCAAGTTATTTCACCTCCGTCAAAATAGAACGTTGCAGAATGGTGTAACTCCGCCCCCATTGGTCTTTCGTCCTCAACCTCCGTTTCCCACTCCAGGTCATCACTGGTGATATTAAAAATCTCGCCAGTTTCGTTGTTTTGAACTTTTGCTGTTCCTTTGCAGTTGATATATGCCATGTCGAGTTTAAACTGTGTAATTAATCTGGTTAATTGTTAGTTGGGTTGTTGCCACATTGCCTCTGATTTAGCACGCTCTGGCGATAACAATGCGGCTTTTACCTCTGCCTCATTTGCTTTAACGGCTAGATAAGCCGACCGCACCAACGTTACTTCTAAGCCTTTATTTTTCAACCAAGCCGCATAGTAGGACATTGGCTTATCTCTACCGCTCCAATAGTGAGCCTTGGTAGCGGTCAGTTGATATATTCCTGTCTCTGGGTTATATCCACTCACGAAATTTATTTCTCCTCAAGGAAATTCAGTGACTCATTGTATTATTTTTCCCTTAGTGGTAGTGTTTTTAACACTTATCCTATCTATTGGGCGTAAATCTAAGCCAGACTATGAGGCAATTAGCGATCGCGCTCTTAGCTTCCCTGAGATGGGGCGGCAGTCGGACGCGGGTAAAGCGATTGACGCATTTATTAGGGAATTATCCTTGGGTGAGCGCTAATAATAAAGCCCCCGGTGATTTCCCAAGGGCGTTCTATCTCCTGTCTTAACTCTGTCTAGATGTCTGTCTTGTCTGTCCATTACTGTATAAGGATTCTGTCTAATCCTGTCCGTTCTGGCCGTCTGTCTGATTTTCAGTGATTTCGATGGTATTAGCATCTAGCCAGACGGCCAGACTATTCTCAACCAACTCATTAAACAGTCGCTTCAACTCCTCCGAAGTGAACCGTTGACCCTTTACCTTAAAGTTGGGCTGTATCTCCTGTATGACTGCCGATGTTCTTCCGGTGCGTTGGAGAAATTGCAGCAGTGATTGGGCAACAGGTGTTAGAGATTGGGTAGGGCTAGATTCTGCCTCTTTCTTCTCTAAATTAAATTCGAGTTGCCAGATCCGCTCGGCTATTTCTGAGTCTGTTGAAAGTTTTGGCTCTACATGACTGGTGTTGCTTTGAGCATCGCTTGTAACAGATTCATCAAACCTAAAGTCAATTCGCTTGGCTTTGAGTTTAGGCAATTCAATATCAATCCATTGTCCATGCCCAGGTAATTTAATCTTGCCCTGACCACTAGCTTTTGCTTCTGTCGTGATTGGGTCAATCGTTGCAATTAGTTCTACTTCTAACAGTGCCGCATCTCTGAGTTTTGATAATCCTTTGGCTTTGGCTAAAATCTCCATTGTGCGGTCGTGAGCTACGAACAAAGGAATCATTAATTGTTTGCGAGATTCAGTCATGGCACAGCGAAACCATTTACCAATAAAATCCGGGTCAGGCTTCCATTTCTCATCTTCACAATCGTCCGGCATTGGCTCAACTATGTTATCCGTCCAGGTCGTAAATTCTTCACAGATAACTGATAGCATCTTGCCCGATGCTCTTAGGTTCTCCGTCCACTGTTCTTCTGTTAATCCACTCTTGCGATAATCTTCATAGCGCTGGCGCATTTCATCCATATACCATTGCATGAAGTCGGCTATTTCTTTGTAGCCAGTAATTAGCCTTACGCCTTTCCACTCGACCTGTGTGCCGTGCGGGTCAAGCGCTACGATGTTCCATCCAGCTTGTACTTTCTTCCAAATAATCTCTCTAGTAGTCCAGGATTTCCCAGCACCCATGCCACCAAATATTAAAGTGGGGTAGCCGATGGTGTTTTTGATCCAGCGATATTTGTCACCAGGAGCAATCGCTTGGCTGTCTGCCCCAGTAACCTTATCGTTGGGGTCAATCGTCCCCTGTAAAGTCTGACTCCCTTGTAGATAGGGCGTTTTCATCTCACGCAGTTGCTTGATGTAATCTGCCTTCTGTTCTTCGGTCATCCCCGCCGTTTTCGCCTCAAAAATGGCATCAGTTGCCTCCATTTGGGTAACTTCAATTTCCGTGTGGGCGTAAATCTCAGCTTTTTGGATGTCAACGGTGCGATCGTTGGCCACTAGATCCAAGTCGGCTTGTAGTTGAACTTCTGCGATCGCAACGTCTCGGTAGCTCTCTAGTAGCTCGGAACGTGCGGCCATCTCTGCCTTTGCTGCATCCCGCTTTTGGGCAATGTCTTCAAAAACTGCTCTCTGCTTCTCCTCATTTTGACAATGGCGGAGCATCCACCCCGCAAGCGCAAACCCCAGGAATCCCCCAAACGCCCAAAAAGGCTTATATGCGTTAGTCGCTTTCACCAGTCCGTTTACCCCCATAGCTGGGTTACGCACTACTTGGCGCGGCATTCCTTCTAACTGCCACTGTGACCAATAAAAGGGGGTCATGCGAAATGGTCTGTTATTCTGATCCTGGCATACCAATTTTCTCTGGGGAGTCCGAACGCAAAAATAAATGCGGTCGCTTGACTCCCCTTTCCACGCCATTGCTGCCGAGCTAATACCCACAGTTAAACTTAGCCCAATTGCAACAGCTTTTTTATCCATCGGTAACTGTCCGAACCACTTCATTAAACCCGATTGTTGCGACTCTTCTAACTGTTTATGTTTCTCAGATAGATAATTCATTTACCTCTCCTACCACCAAATAGAAAAATCATTAATATCGCTAGAAATATGCCCACTCCTGCACCATCCATCCAACTTGAAGATTCAGCAGTTTTTGGCTTATAAACCGACTCAATTGAAGTATTAGCTGTTTGTGTAGAAGTTCTCGCTTCATTCCATTCACTAATCGGGTCAGAAAGCGCACACAATAACGCTAATGACGCACTGCAACCAGTCATTAGATTAGTGACCAAATTGTTAAAGCCTTCACCCGTTGCAGTGGCAGTAAAGTACAGGTGTGCAGTACCCACTGCAAGAAACATTCCAACTGGGTGAACTTGCAACAGATGAAAAGTAAAAATCACTGCCGAATTTAAACAACTGCCAGCGACAATCTCACAAGCATTACCAGCACGTCTAAATGTTCTACCTCGGTTATTTTCTGGCAGTGGTGGTAACTGTTCGGGTTGTTGATGCTGCTTAGTTGATTGTGGTGTTTGTGCCAGCCCTTCATGCAAAAAAGGGCTGACGCTATGAGGATCTTCATTTCGTTTCCTTACTAGCATCAGCCTTACCTAATTAATTGATTATCTGTCGCCTAGTTTCTGCCACAAGTTACCTAACATCGCACCCCAACCGCGAACTGTTCCTGTTGCTGAAACACTAGATGCTGGTGCATGATTTTGGCTAGTAACTGGTATCACTTCTTGGGGTGCTTGATTGGGTTCTAATGCCCTTGAGCCGTACCGCGCACGGGCTAAAAGTTGTTGGCGTTTCTCTCTTAATCCTGTTGTGATTGCTTGCCTTTCGGCTTGGACAACTTGCCTGTTTTCGATGCTGCTGATTTTGTTTTCATGCCGCCACAATTCTGTTTGTAAATCATGGTGTAATTGGGCTGCAACTTCAGTTAAAGCGTGTTTACGCTTTTGGTCAATTCGCAACAAGTCGGCTCTATCTTGGGCATCTATTTTACTCATATCGCTGTCAAATTCAGCGTTAAGTTTACGGATTTTACCAATTGCACCCGCTACATGAGAGCCGTATTGTTTACGAAGTTCAGTCCAAGTTACTTGCCCTTTGGTCAACTTCTCCATTGCCTCAAAGACGACCTTGGCATTGTCCAAAAATGGTTCTAATCTGTCAGATAATTCTTGGGCATTATTGGCGTAATCGGCAAACTGTTCGAGCTTATTTATATCCGAAAGATAGCCGAGAATATCAGACTCAAACCCTCCCCAGGATTGCGCTTTTTCATCAATATGAGAACTATGACCAACTACCGGATTACGTATTGCAAAGTCCATTGCTGACACTCCTAATAAGGTATTAAGTCGTAGTCGATATCGCTCGACTGTTGGGGCAATTTATCCCAATAACCCATCTCTTCAAATCGGCTATAAATTCTCGTTGCTAATTGCCTTACGAGGTCGTCAAAATCATCAGAAATTAAATCAAATCTGTTCTCACCAAACGCCAAGATATTTGCAATGTCCGCGTCAATCCCGTTGCCCAAGAATTGACCAAATGCTGCTGCATAAGAATGGTCATCGATGGTTTCATGAGTTGCTAGAAATTCTGTCCCGGTGAAAGGTGGGTAATTTTCACTCTCGAATATTGGTGTGTCAAGTGCCTCAATATCGGACTCAATCATTGCTGTCCATTCTTCAGGATTTTCCGCTTTGAATTGCTCTAATCTCAGGGCGCGGTCAGTTAGCGGTGATTTGCCCCAATCGTTGGGATTTTTGTAATCGAGTGTCATTTGTTAGAATCCAAAATGTGTGTAGTTTCGATGCACAGATGGGCGATTGCAGTGATTGGTCGTCGATGCAATCGCTTCATCATCAGTTCTCACAAAACTCAACAAGTTCAAAAACCTCCCTCTCCACTTGGGTTTGGCTTAATTCTTTTCGTCTACCTTTGGAGTCATTGAATATGAAAGGGGCATTAACTCGACAATTAGACCGATGGCTGTAACGCAGTTGTTGACCGCGAAATTGGTACAGGTGATTACGTTGCAAAGTTGTCGTTTCTAACATTTGCTGACTCAAACTTGAGAGTAGAACTCTATATTTAAGATGGCTTCATGAATCTCCATCAAGGCTTGGACAGCATCACCCATTTTTAAGTCATTCGATGTACTGAACCGTTCGGAGGCTTCAATTTGTTGATAATTTGGGGATGCTTGCACAAACCTAAGAATTTGTTCGCAACCGAGGATGATGGTCATTATTTCGGTTGTTGTTAGCGATGGTTGTGTCTGCACAGTGTCTTGGTCGCTCATGACTTCTTTGCTTTCCTTTGGATTTTGATTGGTGTGGTTGGAGCTTCTGGGTGACTCGGCTTTTGTAGTACATAGCTGATTGCACCTGCACCACCCACAGATGCGGCGATGGTGAACATATTGTTTTTACCGAAGTACTGCACTCCGAAGTAGCCAAGGGCTAGAAAGCCAAGGGCAGCAACAGAGAATCCAAGTATTTTGTTGATTTTCATGGCTAGAACATTGCAGCGAGATTGCTGGCTAAATCTTTTTCGTCTTGTTGTTGGAGCTTAGAATCAGTCGGTTGTTCAGTTTGGAAGTTGTACCCATTTCGCTGGAATTCTAAAAGTAGGAAGTTAATCACCTCCCCGTAATCGTCTAAGTTCATTTGTTGTGCAAGCTTTTTTAGTAATGGGTGGTAGGGCTTACGAATCACTACCCGAATGCTTTCATTGCTGTTCATTCACACTCCTTAAATGAATCATCTTTGCTAGTTGTTCAAGCCCAATCGCGTTTGCCCACACTGGGTTGTCTGCTACTACGAACCCTTTAGCCTGAAGTGCTTCACTCACTGATGACAGTCGTGAGCCTCCCCCAGTAATTAAGCAGACATCTGCATTAATCTTCCAAGGGTGGATAAACTTGAATACTGGCGCTAGGGACTTTTGTACCCAAGGCGCTAACTCTTTTTGGTAGACATCTTGAAAACTGAACTGTTTGCCGTACCAAAAGGGCTTTTCAGTGCTTTCTAGTCCTTGACGGATAAGGTGTGGCATTGCAATCTCGCCTACCAAGCGATTCTTAAAGTCTGGGTTGACCGAAATCATTCGGATCAACTCTTCCACACCGTTATCAAAAGTCTTTCGGTTAGCTAGATGTCCTTTGGAACCGATTAAAGTGGCAATAACTGTCCGATTCCCAATATCAACAATTACGTTTTGCTTACTGGTGTTCAAGTTCTGGGCAAAGGCGGCGATCGCTGCGTGACCTTCGTCGTAAACCTTCAAAACATGGATCTTGACCTCGGTGGGGCAAATCTTACCGCCAAACTTGACGACATGGCGGCCAGTGAGTGCTTCAATCAGCTGATCTTCTAAATCGCCTCTTTCGTGCAAAGATGCACAGATTACTAACTCAATCGAAGCTTTATAAGGGTAGTAGGAAAGCACTGCTAGTAGATGTTTCAGCGATTGACTCACCTTTGCAGTAGCATCATCAGTAACCCGAAGATGGTTTTTCGGGTTGGCATCGTAAGCTGCATAGCCCGATAACCATTGCTTGTAGTCCAGTTTAGTTAGTGCATCACCCTCTAGGTACTCAACGTAACCTTCTGTGGGAGTCTCTGTAGGACGGTAGTAGCAATTCTCTAAATAACTGGGAAATCTTATCTGGCGGTCTGATGATACAAATTTAATGCTGGAATTACCGAGGTCGTAACCAGCAACGATCATGAGTGTACCTTTTTGCCCAGTGTTGGCATTTTCGGTATGAACTGCCAAATCTGTCATAGGAAAAATCCTCAAAATATTTAATTGACAAAGTTCTGAAATAGGCTTGCTGCTTTGGTTTTGACTATCTCTGCAATGATGCGGTGGCACACTGGCACTTATCCCATCTAATGCAGGTTTGGTCATTCCGTGGCGTTTTTACCTTAATAGCACTATAGCACAAGAATTATAGTGCTATTAATTCATTTAATTGGATATGCTAATTATTTTGTGAAAATAGTAAAGTATTGCTAATTTGCTATAAAAATATTTTGCTATGAGTGATTCAAACAAGCAGGTTTTTGTACGATTTCGAGTAGAGGAAGAAAAGCGCGATCGCTTCAAAATAGCCTGTATACAGTTAAAAACAACTATGGATGAAGTGCTAAAAGGTCTTCTTGATAAATGGCTGGAAGAAAACAGTCCTGAGTCAACTAAAAATAAATAGCACTCTGACCATAATGCTATAATCCTGACAACATTAGCAAAAAGCCCCCGGCTATAACCGAGAGCTTTTAGTTCCTAACAACGCCCTATCTTGGCGGATTCAGCGTTGTTTGTTCACTCATACCGGGAAGACCCGGATTTAATAAAATTTAATATGCTTAGACTACAAGTTTACAACGAACGTTACCACAATTGCATCGGTAACATCGTCAGGGCGCATTGTATCTATATTACAGCATCAAAACAGTTGCTGTCAGAAATAAGTAATCACGCGCTAACTAACTGCCTTAAATTCCTCAAAGACACTTGCTACACAGACAATACAGCGATTTTTGTACTAGCTAATTTTCAACAATTGAATCAAATCGGAGGTATTCGCTAATGTTGACCACACAACAAGCACTCGCCTCCTTCGATATTCGCAATTTTGTAGACCAGCTAGAACCAGCTAAAGAGAAAAATAAATACATCTGCCCAGTCTGTGAAGGACATAACTTAGGCATCAACCCTAGTAATGGGAAATACCAGTGTTTTAATAACTGCCAATGCCCTGATATTAGAGAAGCAATCAAACCGTGGAGTGAGGTACTAGAAGAGAACAAACTTGGTTACACACAACAATTGGGACTCAAACCACTAAAAGCGAAAAAACCAGCAGCATTACCCAAGGTTTTAAAACTAGACCCAGCAGAGTTAAGAATATGTAGGTTGAGGAGTGAAGTCACCACACCACAACCCGTAACACCCGATTTCGTCCCCAAGTCCGTCAGCTTCAAGCTATCAGATGATGGAGCCACATCGAAAGAATTAAAACAAATTACCGTTATTGAATACGACTATGGCAACGGGCGCAAATCGCACAGATTTGAATGCCCTTGTGCAGCCGTCCCCAAAAGCAGAGTCAAAACCTTCTCAGTCAGCAGAATTGACCCCACAAC
>NZ_WBKM01000287.1 GCF_015714725.1 Nostoc sp. WHI | reverse complement strand
CCGAATCTCTGATGTGGTTAACTTGATTTCCATTGCTGTTTCTCTCCCTAAAATTTGTCCCGGTGAACACTGAAACTTGCTCCGACTAAAGAACTCCCTAAGAAGGCGGAAAAACTGACCAGCATAGCTCCAAGACTTCTGTTTTTCTGGTACTGCCAGCCAGAGATAATTATGTTGGGATTAGCATTTGTCTCGATAATCTCCATTCCCCAACATCCCATTGCTCCAACTCCTAAAAACCCAGTTAAAAGCAGAGAGGCGATTGCAGTTCTTTCTATGGTGAGGTCAATGAATACTTTGGGGCTAAATCTTTTTCGAGTCCGACGAAGAACTAATTTATTACGAGTATTTGAAGGCAAAGACGATTGATGAGTCATTTTATGGATCTTCATTTGGTTTCGTTCAACTCCACAAAAAATCCTGCACCTGTATTTGTCACTTTTACCAGATTGCGATTAACTAACGTTTGAATCACCCCCAGACTAAAATTTATACTGCATAACCGAGCGCTGCCACCGCAACGACTGAGGTACTGAAGGCATAATTGAGAATGGTCTTTTGGGACTGGGTTAGCTTTTTTAGGCATGATGTTTTTTCTGTTGTGGTTTGTAGGGAGCAAAGCGATGGCTGAAAAAAATAGCCAAGCAGTATTAATGCTTGACTAAAGTATTTTTGAATTTAAAAGGTGAATTTCAGTTATTAGAAATTATCCAGTTCGTCAAACTGATTTTTTGCAGAGTGTTTGTACGCTTTGGCTTTATTCATTTGATGGGTAGAAGCTTTAATTACTGGAATTGCAGCTGACTTAACTGAATCCTTTGCTTGTTGAAATAGAAATTGTGTCGTCCCTTGTGCATCTTCTTCTTTTGGATCAATTTGCCCCCATAGTGAGCAACTTAACTCTAAAGATTCGTAGTCGCCTAAATTGAACTTACGTGTGTAAGTGACAGCAATAGTCTTGATTTCCATGATTTACCCAAACAATATTTCAAAATGAAGTGTAGCTTTTTAGGCTCTCTTACAAAGTGACATTTCTAAAATTACAAATGCCGCCAGAAATTCTTGCTGATAGCCTTGAGGCTGACAGTTTTCGGTTCAGATTTTGGCGATTCTTTGGTCTGAACAGCTACAGGTTCATTCACCAGCAAAGACTTGAGTAGTTCTTGTTGATAGTCAACATCTACAACTGTTCGGTACACCCTGTAAGGATCAATCTGCATTCCCAATGGTGTTGGGACAATTTTCAAATACTCGTTAAGGGCAAGTATGTAGCTATTACCGAAGTTCCTGTTTGCAACAGCCAGGCGTATAGCGTTTAATAGTTGTATCGCTCGTCTGATATCTGAAATACTGCGATCGCCATCCATTTGTGGCTGACTTTCGCTGTAGCCTTTCATCATCTTCTCGGCTACCAGATTATGAAATTTAGCAACCGCTCTTTGATGATTGGCTAATGAGTGGACTTTCGTTTGTGCCTGATAACCAACTCTGCCCCACTGTACTGTTAAGTTACCGTCTTCGACAATGGCCGCCCAGAACTTATTGCTGTTCTGAATTGCGTCAACAAAGACTAAATAAATTTCCATGTTTCTTACCCTGTCAACTCACCACTTGGCGGGCGTTGCCCCATCGAATTTGATGCTGTAAAGCTTCAAGTATTGTTTCCGTTTCGTCTATTGTTAGTCCATTTAAAACAGAGCAGACATCGTATAAATCTTGGGGAATAGAATCAGGAATTACTAGCTCACACAAACCATCTTCAAGAGCTGTAGATACTGGATATTCAGTTGGGGTGTACTCTTGCTGCATAACAATGTATGTAGACAGAGTTACTCGTAATAACAGTTTTGTTTCCCTGCTTAACTTCTCTAAGTGTGCGCCGTAGTTATCAACCAGTTGGTCAATGGTTGGAGTCTGCCCGTAATAAGTAACTAAGTCTGTTCTCATCTTTCTTCGCCTTATTAACTATTAAAAGGTTGTTATCAATTATTAAAGGAAAGAGCGATCGCCCCCATAGAATCAGGGGACAATCGCTTTCTCATCAGTTCATGTTGCGAAACTTAGCAGCACGCAAAGACTGAGTTTTCCCTGCAACCACAGGACTACTAGCCCGTCGTGCGGTGGATGCCCATGCAAGCATTCTTTCAACTGCCGCCGCGTCCTGAATCGCAAGCGGGGTAATTGTTTGACGGCAGGTTTCCAGATCAGCAAGCGTTACCTGCTGCGGTCTACCCTCATCGAATGCCAGCAAAGCAGCTTCCGAAGCGAGGGTTTCCAGTTCTGCTCCTGAAAACTTTGCGGTATTAGCTGCGATCGCTTCGAGGTACTCCGATTCCAAGTGAATGCCAAAACGTTGTAGATGAATCCCCAGAATCTGTACACGCTCTGGTTCAGTGGGAAGATCAACAAAGAAAGATTCGTCAAATCTTCCCTTCCTCTTGAATTCACTTGGTAGTGCTGATGGGTCATTGCAGGTCGCAACTATAAACACCCCAGCAGTGCATTCAGCCATAAACCCTAGCTATCTAAGTGGTATGAAAGAGCTTGAGACTCAAGCACAGTAAGAAGTTCGGTATGTTGATTAACCAAAGCTTGTATTGTGCTAGCTGGATTACGATGAAGGCGACGTTTTTGTTGGCGAGGAGCTTCGGCCAAAGTTAATCTAAGACGTTGAGCTTTGTACTGGGCTAGAGGTACTTGCTGAATTTGTTTAAGCAACTGTTTTTCGCTTTGGGCCAGAAAAAGAACTTTAAAGTGTCCAAAATCACGCAATTCGACAGTTGATTTACGTCCACTAATTCGTCGCTGATGGCGACGCAAATGGCTAAACAAAGCTTCCATTTTGAGATTATCTGGCGGCAAGCCAGGAATATCATAGCAGTGCAACAAATTAGCACCGTATTTGTGCCACAGTTGTTGTAATTTTTTCTTAAGAGCAAACTGTGCTGGGATTGGTACATTCTTTACTTTTACCTGCCACAAATACCGCTCCATCCATTGTTTGAATGGTTTTACGCATGTGCCTTGGTCTACGTAGCGCTAATTCTGCACCACAATGCACACATTCAATGAGCGAACATTCTAAAATTATTCGTTTGGCATTACTGAATTTTCGTTGTGGGCGATGGCGAGGCAACTTTTCTATCACTAATTTTTTACTGCTGCTAGGTGCTTTCCTCAGCTTACCTGCTTTGTATACCAATTAGATAGTTAGGGTTTTTTGTGATTGGTAGTAGTGAGTACACAACACAGCAAGCTGTAGACAAGGCTTAAACAACTTCTAATTACAGTTGCCTAAACCCTGTTTACAACGAGTTAAAACGCTATCTCATTCGCAGCTTTTGTTACAGCTAAAGCCTGTTCCCAGATTTGTCGCCACTCTGTTTGCTCGTTATAGGATGCCATGACTAATTCCGACTCTACCCATACGCGACAGAACAACACATTTTCATCTGTCGTCCCTGGCTGCGGCTGTAGTGTGATGGGAGAATATAATTGTTGTGGGGTCAAAGTTGCGATCGCGGTTAACAAGCTTTTAGAAAAGTGAGTATCATAACCGGATTCTAAGATATACGTCCGGTCTGCTTGAATAGTTATCAGCAACTTGCAGGTTTCTTTTTTGCGGCGTTCTGTATTCTCAAACCGCAGTTCTTTAAGATATCCAGTCAAGGCAGTTTGAGGAACAGCACTCGGTTCACTATTACTGAGGGTGTACCACAGCCCTCCGTGCTGACGATTGCAGTAGATTTTACAACTGCCAGCATCAGAATGCAATCCCAGTTTTGGCTTATTGATTGCTGCAACTAACTGCTTGAGTAGTTCCTCTTGGCGCATTAAGGCAGCAAATAAATCTGATGTTTCTTGAGGGTTCATTGTTCAATACCAATACATTTCACTTTCGCATTGGCGTAGCCGTTTAATTGTGATATATGAAGCGTGGAGCCAATAAAAGAGCGCTCTTGATTTCACAAAAGCGCTTTTTATTACTAATTATTTGCCCTGTATAGATTATTGATGTGAATTAAATCTTGCCAGCAAATCTTCACGAGATAACTGAAGACACAGGGGAGTAAATTCTTCTGGAGTTAACTGCAACAAACTATCGACTACTCTTGAGAGTTCCTCGTCCACAAAACCAAACCGGAATCTTAACAAGTTTTCTACAACTTGACGGCGTTCAAGTTGTACTCCCTCTTGTACTCCTTGCTGCTTAGTGGTTTCTTCCCATTGTTCGTAAGCTTGTGACAAATTCATGATTAATTCTTGCTCATCAAAAACAATTCGCAATTCGCAATTCGCAATTCGCAATTAATTTCGATTGTTTATTTTATCTTTGATTTTTCGAGTAGAAGCAACTAGAATTTTTCCAACTTCTTTAGTTTCTTGAAGAAGAAGTTCAAACTTAGTCTTCTCAACCAATTCCGATTCTATTAATATTTCTAACCAATACTCAGTTTCTCTTTCTTCTTTAAGTGCAATTTCCAATTTGCTGAGAAAGTCTTTATCAGATTGAGCAGATTGGGCTTCTCTAACATTAGCTCCAATAGAAGTACCACTTCGGAGTAACTGTTTTGATAATGTTCGACAAACTCCAGGCTTTTCATCTAAGAAAGTACAAGCTTTAACTATTCTTATCGCCAAGGCTTTTGTTCTATCAGCAATACTAATATTTTGATTCATACATTTGGTTCCTTTCTTAAAATTGCAAATTGCGAATTGCGAATTGCGAATTGGAAATGACCTACTTGGTTGATTGCGGAATGGTTCCAAGAGTGCTGTATTTAGTACAGCGATTCTACCCAACAATCCAAGATTTTGAGCTTGGGCAGTTGGTGCGCTTGTAAACAAAACATCAACAAATCTGGCTTCATCAGTTACTTGTTTGTTAACTTCTACTCTACCTAAAGGAGATAACAACTCCTCTAATAATTCCTTAGAAAACTGATCGTAAGGCTTGCTACTCATGTTTTAAAGGCGAACTGTGTTTTATTTTACAAGGATTGGTTATAGTTGCATGGTGGGTATGAAAACCCACCTTTTATCTACGCCGCTACCAACTCCCGACGAACTTGCGGCATTTCTTCCACAGCCTTAACCTTGGAGAGCGCTACAATAGCCTCTTTTACGCTCCAATACTGTACCCCATCCCCACAGCGCCAATAGTAAGTTTTAGGGTCGTTTTCCCATAACTCATCAGCATTTCTGACCTTGAAGACAATTCCCAAGAACTCACTATCAAGATATACATTGTGAGCAGTCTGAAGGTCAGTGCGTCCCACATAAGTCAGTCGGTAGCCGTCCACTGGCGTACACAAGTCTTCTGCACGAGTACCCCGATACCCACAATTACCGCATCCATGACCGTCGCAGTCAGGGCAGATAACGCCAGGGGAACAATTGAACTTGGGCGGGGTAAAGTCCCAGTCAGACAACGGCTGTACAATAGGTTGTTCTGTGGTTGTGGTTTCTTCTGGCTGAAACTCTTCATAAGCTTCTTCTACAGGCTCGGCATAAGCATTAACTTGTGGGACAACAGCCTGGGGTTCGGGCAATGTGTTTTCTTTGTAATGCCATGTGATGAAGCTGTGGCATCTTTTGAAGGTGTCGTGACGAAATACTTCAACACCATTAATCAATACCAGCCAGGGTTGAGTCAAGTCATCGTCATGTCCGATGCTGGCAATCAGCTTAGAAGCCGCGTAAATCTCATGATCGTAGAAATCAATTTCTACCGTTTCTAGTTCTGCTAATGCTACAGTTGTCTTGTTCATAAACCTATGTGGGTTGTGAATTTGAATTAGAGGCGATCGCAGACTTTCCACGGTGAGCGATCGCCTTTTGTTTTGCGTAAAACAACGTTGTGGTTTACCGCAACGCTCTCAAAAAGATTTGGCGTAGCCTCATATTTGTAAATTTCAGTTATTGTCTAGCAAGAATTCACAACACAAGGCTGTAGAGAAGGTATTGCGCGGTTGCCGTCCTAATTGCAGTATGAGTGGATTTATTGAGTGATCTTGAGTATCTCCCCCAGCCGACTTTACCTGGCGTACCTTGTGCTATACGACGGGGGGTTCTTGTTTCTCAAATCTATGTTTTGTGTTGATCAAATCTGGGTTTGGGGTTGAGCGCTTCTTTGTTTTTCTGAGAGGCTAGCGCTCGTTTCCTCTCTTATGATTACTATATTACTACGCTCACCAGTGGTTGTCAAGTGTTTTTCCCTGGTGAGCGTAGTAGATATTTCTCTTAACTGTTGTAATCTATGTTCCAAATAAGTGAAGTGATATCCCCATCTAAAGCAGCACAAAGTTTCTCTAGAATTTCTGTACTAACAGTCATCTGAGTTGGTTTTTTTGGTTTGTTAATGAAGACGTGAGGAGTCTCTAGCTGCTGAATATAAGCCACAGAAACTCCCACAGCATCAGATAGCTTTTGTCTACTATATCCAGCTTTCTCTCTAAGCTCCCTGAGTTTTTGGGCATTTTCTCCATTCCACCTAAACGCAGCGATAGGTGTTACATCTACTGTAATATTCATTTTTACTTTAATTTTATTTTCACTGCGCTCGCCAGTTGACATGATAATATTAACTTTATTAATATACTGGTGTCAACCATAAGGCTACACCAAGGAAAGGAAAAGTTAAAGCGATCGCTCGCCGGGAAGCAATGCGATTACTTAGCTCAATTCATTTATTCACAACAAAGTGAACTAATTACGAACTAATTACAATGCTGACACACTTTTGACGTGATTCAGAAGTCAACCAAATAAGCTTACAGATATTGGCGAGGTAGTTGGGATGAATGCAGTAGCAGTAAACAACTGACTGATTTGTGCTGGTTTGCAATACAGAACTGAAGATCGGAAAATCCCATACCTGGAAAGCAATGGGTGCGGATGGTAGCAGCGATCGCGAAAGGGTCAAATCAGACTGTTTTTCAACTGCGGTGGCTGACAAGCATTACACAATTGTTTAACGAACTCAACTGAGGCCAGACAGTGGAAGAACAGATTGACGAAATTGGTAAAGAGATTAGCCTTGCTTACAGATTTTATCAAGGTTATGGCTACTTCTTATCCTCAACAGTTGCCCAATGGCTAGGTGTTGAATCTCTAAGAAACTGGCAGTACAAAACGATACTAGATATGCTTGCAGTCGATTTAATTAGCGATGCCATCCACGAGAAAGGAAACGAACAAGGCAGGCGATACCTTTCATACTTCATGCTACACGGCACTTACTCAGGTAGACAAACAGTTTTTGGGCATGATGTAGATGTAGCCCAGATAGAAACGGTGTTAGTCATGATTGACCTGCAAAAAACAATTGCTCCTCATTTTATTCCAGAGTTTGAGGTAAAACTATGACACGTTTTTAAGCATTTTCTTCTTCCAGATGAACGATGGCTTTATTCTTCCATTAACAAAGTTTTAGGTATTTCAGCTTACAATTTTTCCGACTTCTCCTTCCATAAGCTTTGGCGGTGGGTGAGATTTTGTGCAAATTTCATAACTGTTGTTTTTACTTTCCGCTTCAGCATAGGACAAATAGCGTTCTCATAAATGGGTGCGTTACCCGAACGCGTAGAGCGTCTCCAAGAGTTGGGTTTGTCGCAGACATCGCTCACTCCAGTTTT
>NZ_WBKM01000232.1 GCF_015714725.1 Nostoc sp. WHI | reverse complement strand
AGCTAGAAAGTGGTGCGGAACCCTTACAGAGCATGGAAAACTCATGCGTCACTGGTGCGTCAGAGCTAGAAAGTGGTGCGGAACCCTTACAGAGCATGGAAAACTCATGCGTCACTGGTGCGTCAGAGCTAGAAAGTGGTGCGGGTGAATCCGAGTCGGTGCGATCTGACGAAGATTCCAAGGTTTTAGCTTCTGTTGCGATCGCTTGTATCTTGGAATCCCCTAATCCAAGTTGGGAGGTGGTTAAGGATATTTTGAGTGAAATGGAAATTCTTTCTTACTCGGAACTGCACGGGTTTTTGACCTTGGGTGAATTCGCGCAACTTTATATGCTAGTACCAGCCGCCGAGAGGGAGGTTCACTTTGGCTCATAAAAATGGGTGGTCACTGCCACCCGTTAGCTTACTGTTTTATAAATAAACTACTTAAGGGTATCCGCCGTTCGCTATATTTACCCCAACAAACGGAATTGTTTGTTGGGAACTCGGTTGAAGTGCGATCGCTTAGGGCATCACCGTGCCAGAACCAAGATTCAACATTAAATCTACAAAAATTTACCCCGTTTTTGACCCCTTGTTAAGAATTATTCCTAAAAGGCTAAAACGCTTATACCGTAATCCCTTCAGCCTTTGTAAATAAATCTTGTGAAAGATTACAATTGTGCTGTTTTGTGCATGACACCGAAAATCGCCAAAATTCCCGATTTTCACCAATTCTCACCAATTAAACTCAATATATCCCAATCCTACAGAACGCAAATTCAAATTCATCGCTGATTTTTTTACCTCTTCAACATCTTCCAGTCACCAAATTCTCATTAGCTCAATAATTCCCAATAAATCCCAAAAGTCACCCGATTTATCCCCATATTTCCCAATGAGTTTTAAACACGCTTTAGAGGGTCTAAGCCTTGGAATCCATCTTTTTCTGACGCACAGTACGCCAAAAGGCGCGGAAAGTTTTTAAGAGCCAAAAGTGATTTGAAAGAAAGAACAATCAAAAATGACTACCAAAAAACTACATTTGCACGACAAAAATACTTTTAAAGACTCAAATCTTCTTCTTGTCTTGGCTGTTGCTTTAACTGCTGCCCATAATCTATAAGCTGCTGATTCCAATCGTCAGCCTTGCACTTGAGCCGCTTGGACTGTGGCAGTAGTTCCTTGGCAGATCGTGCAGCTGCATTGGCAGCATCGTCCGAGTCAAAAGCCACCTGGACATTAGGAATATGCTGCAATTGCTCTACTGGCAAGCTATTGGGATTATCCACTGCCATGTACAGCGTTCTATGAAGTGGCACGTCGCCTCGAACTTGATACTCCAGCATGGCGCAGCTTATGGCATCAATGGGCGACTTACACAGCACTAACCTTTCTGCTGTATCAGTTGGCTGGCCGCCCAAGTGAAAGTGAAACCAGCTATCACGCCGCTTGGTTCCTTTCTCGTAGCCTTTGAAAGTGTTGTTTTCTCCCCGTGTGCCCCGCAGGAACGCACCTTGAGCCTGGGGGAGATCGCCAAGATTCCGCATGACGAACACAGCGTTTTGCTGGTCATCAGCATAAACTAACCCCCGCTTATGCAGAACTTCTACAAAGTTTGATGGTATCCCCCGTTTTTGGGTCAGGTAGTTGTGAACTGCTGTCCATTTGGTTTTATCCTCAACTGGTAGCCGGAATTTGTCGCGTGGTTCTAACTGGATAATCTCAGCAGCCACTGTTTTCGCTTTAGCGATCGCTGCTCGTTCTGCCCCAGCTTCCCCAAATCGCTCATGCAACCAGACAACCGCCTGCCGCAGATTGCAATTGTTGACGTGCATCACCAAATCAATTGCACCGCCTGCTCCCTTTTGTTGATCGGGGGCGAAATCGTAGAATTTCTCGCCATCTATATTAATGATGTGTCCGTGACCCTTCCATTTTCCAAGATCATGGTGTAGCCCCAACTCCCAAGCCACATCAACAAGTGGCAAGTCCCGCAGTTGATTGGTCTGCTGCCGCCATTGAAAGTTTTCTGCTTCTAACTCCAAAACACGTTGCTCAAGCTGTTGCCGCAACTTGTCGGAGGCGAAAGATTTTAGTTCGGCGCGGTGGGATTGCGAAAGTGACAGTCTGCGGTCAGCCAGTTGATGATTAATATCCTGAATGGCTCTATCAGCCTTGATGCGTTCATATAATTGCTGTGCCGTCTCGTCAGGGCGGGGTGCAAGTCGGTCGAGTTCCAATAGGAGAGGTTCGCTATTAACCGCTTGGTAATATTCCTTTACTTTGGTGTGGGTTGCCTTACTGCCCTTAACCCCCCGTTCAATGCCCAAAGGAGCAAGTGCAGCAGCATAGCTATCTTGGAGTTTCGATAACTTAATGCTGGCAGCACCACCATTACCCCCAAACATTTCTTTGTGGCTTA
>NZ_WBKM01000311.1 GCF_015714725.1 Nostoc sp. WHI | reverse complement strand
GAGTACCATCAACGTTGGGAAGTCGAGAATACGATTGACGAACTCAAAGTACATCTTCTCGGACGAAAAACTCATATTCGTTCTCAAAAGCCACGAGAGGTGGTGCAAGAAGTTTACGGTTTGTTATTAGGACATTGGGCTATCCGGTTGTTAATTTTTCAAGCTGCAAGCAACGCAAACATTTCACCCTTACGTGTAAGTTTCACAGGAACATTACGAGTTGTTCGTCGCGCCCTTCCCAAATTCCAGCGCTTACAACCACAAGAACTTCCCTTTTTTTTAGTTGGTTAACAGTGGAGATTCTTGACCAACTTTTACCTGAAAGGGTTCATAGAAACAACCCAAGGGTTGTGAAAAAGCCTGTATCAAAATTTCGCTCGAAAAAGGTTAAACACAGAGGTACTGGAACAATAACCAATCCTCCTGTGTTTGTTGTTTCAAGCACTGCATAGCCTTAACTGAACCGTATTGGAATATGACCCAGATACTACAGTAACTATTAGCAGAGGTGTAGGCAGATGTCCTAATTGTGGAAATGTAATTGAAAATGATTATATTTGTTCCCCCAGTGAAGAAAGTAAGCTAGGACATCAAATTTATGCAGTTGCTTACAAAAAATTTAAAGGAAGTTTAGAATTTACTACACCGAGAGAATGTGATTTAGAAGGTGTAAAATTAGCTGAATTAAAATTATTCTCAAAATTGAGTGAATGGGAAACTTTAAATTTAATTAGCCATGAGCCAACGCCTATAAATCCTCAATATTCCATGATTCGTAATTATGGTATTACTGAATGGATGCAATGTTTTAACCCACGTCAGCTTCTAACCCTTGTTACCTACGTTGAAATTATCAATGAAGCTAAAGCACTAATTCAGGCTAAGTATGAATGTGAAAAAGCAGTATGTCTAATTAATCATTTAGCCTTTGTACTTGGATTATGAAGCAAAAATGGCAATGGCGTTCGCCGAATACCACCGAGTCCTCCGCGACGACGGCGTAATGACAGTACAATTCAACCACAAAGACTCCGGCGCGTGGGATATCTTAGCCAAATCCCTCATCGATGCTGGTTTCGAGATTACCGCATCTTGGGCTGTCAGCACTGAAAATCCCCAAAACTTGCACCAAGCGCAGAAAAACGCAGTATCCAGCACGGTGCTTTTAGTATGCCGCAAACGCGACCCTAACGCCGAACAAGCTTGGTGGGATGACGTGCGAATTGACGTGCGAAATATCGTCTTTGAAAAAGCACCAGAACTCGAAAAATGCTTAACTGAAGATTCACGTCCTGCTGCTGATAGAGTAGCAGATCCGCAACGCCGCATTAAACCCCCTGGTATAAACTTGTGCTTAAGTGCTTTCGGTTCTGCTTTGAGTGTGTTTACCAAATATAGTTCCATCCTCAACAGCGCCGGGAACCCAGTTGAACCCAAAGCAGCATTTGAAGAAGTACGCCAAGCAGTAGTCGAATACCGACTACAAAAGCTATTAGAAGGTAAAGACTTCAACGGTATCGACCCCTTAACCCAATGGTATATCTTGGCATGGGATACCTTTGAAGCGCGAGAATTCCCCTTCGATGAAGCTAGACAACTCGCTTTAGCAGTCGGTGGTTTTGATGTTTCCGATTTAGTCAAAAAACACAAACTACTCGATTCTGCAAGCGGTTACTGTAAATTACTCACCCCGCAACAACGCTTGAAAAAACGCGCCTTCTCCGTCACCGATACGGAATTTTCTGCTAGATATTTAGTAGATGGACTCCACGCCATTATCGCCCTTTACCAAGAGGAAGACAATACAGAACCAGTCCGTAGATTTCTCAAGAACACGGGCTTAGTTAGCAACGATTTATTTATGCGGACATTTGAAGTAGCGTTGAAAGTAATTCCCCGCATTGGTGATGAAAAGAAACGCCTGACTGAAGAAAAAGCGTTATTAGATTTGTGGTTGGCTATGGATGAAATCAAAGCGAAAGTCTCTTACAAACAGACTGAGTTACCATTTAAGGAAGGTGGACAATTGAACTTATTCTGATAATTCAGAACCCAGCCAAACAACAACTAATCGATTAGAGTTTTTCTAAGGAAACTAAACCATTATCTTGAAAATCTATTTCTAGATGATATCCTGCCATGAGAGAAGTTCCAAGCAAAGGTTTATAACCAGCAGCTAAAACTGGAACTAATCTTTCTATACCGTCCCATACAATTGTTGCCAAATGTATAGATAATAAAGCTTGACTACCGTCGGCTAACCTTGCTTCGGTACTAGAATATAAGGGAAGATTCATCGCACTGACTGCCTGTGATGGTAAAGTAAGATGGTCATTAAATCCAGTATCAATGACAAAATCCAAATTAAAATCTGGCTGCGAAGGTAAACGAAAAACCACTGGAACTATTGCCCTACCATCGATGACTTTTCCATAAATCATTCAGCAGTACGCTCCATTGCACCACCAAAACTTACAGCAACATCATAACCAATCCGTATAGTAAACAATCTAGCATTAGGGTTTTTCTGTTTTAACTTTAACGCTGTTTCTACACCAGTTGGATCAATCCCATATTCACCAGTTTCGGCATCAATCACAATCATCTTACCGATATTGTCACCAGACTCGACATTTTGACGAATACCGTTTTCGTAAAACTGTTTAGCTCGAATGGCTACTTCTTCTACACTCCAGAAAATTGATTGCATCACAATTACACCAAATGATTGCTTCTTCAAGCATTGTAGTATTTAGTAGTATTTATTTGATAAAATTCGATGTAGGCGTTAGTCTTTAGAAACTTGAAAAACCTGCGTGATTACCCCTGGAAAATTAGTTACACCAGCAACACCCACAATACCATCACTGATTTCTACATTCCTGCTTTAGAGTGTACCATTCAATATGACCGGAAAGCAGGTTTTTTTAGCAGTGCCATTTTAAGTAAAGTTGCACGGGGTTTAGGTGCAATGCTTCATAACAAGGGGCGAATGCGGTTAATCATGGGTTGTCAGTTTAGCCCCCAAGATTTACAAGCAATTCAACAGGGCTACGAACTGCGAGACGCATTGCTAAGTCGTTTAGACGCAGACTTAAAACCACCTGAAAATTTTGCCCAACTCAAACACTTTGAAATTCTCAGTTGGTTAATTCAAAATCAATATCTCGATATTAAAATTGCTATTCCCCTGAAACAAAATGGACAGCCAGAAGATAGTACACAGCAACTAGACCCACAGCATATATTTCATGAAAAAGTTGGCATTTTTACTGATAGTAAGGGCGATAAATTAGCATTTAACGGTTCCAATAACGAATCTATTGGTGGCTGGGAGAGGAATATAGAATCATTTCACGTTTATTGTTCTTGGGAGGGAGGAAGGGAACTAGATAGAGTTGAAGAAGAAGAAGCGAGGTTTGAGCAACTTTGGTATGACGTATCGCCTAATGTGCGAGTTTTTGAAGTTCCAGAGGCGGTACAAAAAAAGCTGTTGCGTTACGCAAGAGCGACTAAACCTGATTGGAATACTCAAATAGAATTTGATACTCGACCTTTGACAAAAGAATTAACTGAGTCAGAAGCACAACCAGAACCGGAACTAAAACCAGACCTTTCAGCTATTTCTACAGAACAAAAGGAAAAAGAACGGTTGGCATTTACTCAACTTGCCAATATTCATGAACATCCCGGCTGCTTGGACTTTTGTTTAAAATCAATTCCCATTCACCCCTGGCCACACCAAATTAAAATCCTACGCCGCGTTGCTCAAAATTTTCCCCAAAGTTTTCTCATTGCTGATGAAGTTGGTTTAGGAAAGACTATTGAAACTGGTTTAATTCTGCGTTATCTGCTGTTATCCAAAAAAGTGAAGCGGGTACTAATTTTAGCACCTGCTAGCGTTCAACCCCAGTGGCAAGAAGAACTACGGGAAAAATTTAATCTGCATTTTTGGAGTTACACATCTACAGAATTTAAAGACCCCTACAAGCGGACTATCCCCGCAGCAGCTAATCCCTGGAATACTCAAGATTTAATCCTGGCTTCTTCTCATTTGGTGCGGAGAACTGACAGAATGCAGCAGCTACTATCAGCAGAACCTTGGGATTTAGTAATCTTAGACGAAGCACACTATGCACGTCGCAAAAGTCCCCAAGACCGCAAGGAAACACCCAATCGCTTGTTACAGTTAATGACACAGTTGAAGGAGAAGGCTAAATCCCTGATTCTTTTGTCAGCAACTCCCATGCAAATTGATGCCATAGAAGTTTTCGACTTGTTAAACCTGCTGGGATTGCAGGGACATTGGAGTTATGGCGATAACTTCTGTGATTATTTCGCCTCGCTACAAGGTGCTGTCAAGCCGGAAGTAATAAATTTTTGGCAAGTAATGTCTAGCGATTATTTTCAGCGCGGCGGACAACCTTCCTCTAGATTAGAGCAGTTTTTGACCAAGAGCGATCGCATTCTTGCTTACAAAATGCAAGATACTTGGCAACGGGGCAAGAAAATCTCCAATCACAAACAATTATTGGCAGATGAAGACTTTATCGACACCTCACGCCAATACTTGACAGTGAACACGCCCCTAAAAGACTTGATGTTCCGCCATACCCGCGATACTCTCCGACAATACTATCAGAGGGGACTGCTAGAGCGGGATATCCCTACTAGAGTTGTGCAAGATAACGCTATTATGCTGGAACCCCAACGGGAAGTACCACTTTATGTAGCTGTCAGCGACTATGTACGTCACTTTTACAGATTGGCACAAATAGATCAGCGTTCTTGTTTGGGTTTTTTGATGACCCTTTACCGCAAACGTTTGACCAGTTCATTTTATGCCATCAAGTCATCTCTGCAACGTCGTTTGGATTATTTGTTAACTCAACAGGGAAACGTTTTAAGTGACGACGATTTAGTAGATGTGGATAATGAGGATGATACAGTGATTGCTGGGCTGGAATCTTTCTTTGAACCAGTAGACCCCCAGGAAATTCAATATCTTGAAGAATTACTACGTCAATTTGAAAACACTGGGGAAGATAGCAAGCTTTCTCGCTTTATTCATATTTTACGCCAAGAATTAACTGACCGAGAAAGTGCGATCGTTTTCACCCAGTACACTGACACGATGGACTATCTACGGGATACATTGAAGGAGTTGTACGGTAGCCAAGTAGCTTGTTATTCAGGTCGTGGTGGGGAACTGTACCAGAATGGGGAGTGGTGTCTAGTTCCCAAGGAAGAAATTAAACGCCGATTTCGCCAAGATGAAATCAAAATTCTCCTCTGTACTGAATCTGCTTCCGAGGGTTTGAATTTACAAAATTGCGGTGTGTTGATTAATTATGATATGCCTTGGAATCCCATGCGGGTCGAACAGCGTATTGGGAGAATTGACCGCATTGGACAAAGATATCCGACTGTGCGAATTCACAATTTTTACTATGATGGCACTGTAGAAGCAAAGGTTTATCGAAAATTGCGCGATCGCATTAATGCCTTTGCCACTGTTGTTGGTAATCTTCAGCCAATTTTAGCCCAAGTCCCTACCTTTATTGAACGGGCTGTTATGAGTGCTGATCCAGAAGAAGAGGATGTTTTAATGTCTCAATTCGATTCTGTGTTAGACAGTCCACCACCTCGTCTCGCAATTGAGGAAATGGTAGCAATGGATTTAGAAGCTGACTTAGCGGAAATTCAAAAACCAATCCCCTCTACTCCTTTTACGCCAGAAGCTATCGAGCAGTTATTCACCGACTCAGCAATTTTAAAAGCTAGTGGTGTGCAGTTTGAGAGAAGGAGCGAACGTACTTGGCAACTGAATTATAAAGCGCAGAATTACACAGTTACTTTTTACCCTAGTGTTTTTGATGAAATGCCTTCACTACGTTTAATGAATTTTGGCGATCCCTTGTTTGAAGAATTACTGAAATGTAACTGGGGTTCTGTAAGAATGAGCCGCCTTGGTATTGAGACGACTTAATTTAACTCCATTGCCCTGTTAAACCAATTCAGCTAGTTCCTGACCTAATGCTTTGTCAGTACATCTTGTGTTGAAAACTACTGAATCACAAATCGCTAAATAACGAAAGCAAGAAATCGTTTTTTCGCTTTTTCGTTAAATAACGAAAGCAATACTAGCCGTGATTATCTGTCCAGTATTTAAAAATCCGTTGCAATAGCTCGACTTGGGTACAACCGTAAGTAGCGGCCGCAATCTTAAAATCCTTTTTAAACTCGGCAGGCACTTTAAAATTTAAGTTGGAAATTTCCCCTGGATCGGGCTTCTCCAAGTTGTCTTTTGTTTCCTTAATGCTAGGGGGTTCACCTTTGCTTGGTTTGCGAGGTGGTGGAGGTGGTTTTGTTGACATAATTAGGATTTTTGCTCACTCAACAGATCAATAATTCCTTGGGCTACTTGTTCTGCCCGTTGCTTCAAAGTAGGAAACGTGACTTCAGAAACAGCACGACCGTTATCACTCGCCTGTCGGTAAGCAGTCTTTTCTGGAATTGAGCCAGCCACTGTGACATATCCAGCTTTATGAATATATGATCTGCCCTCCTCAATTTCGTTCTCCCGGTCGCCAACTCGACATAAAACAAAAATAATTTTATCCGTAGGGATTTTGGCGTTTACCAATTCATGCGCCAACAGTACAGACGGTTTGAGATCATCGAGTGATAAACCAGTGGGCAGGACTACCAAATCACTTGCACGGGCAATTTCCAGTGTCCCTTGCATAGAATGTGGTGGCCCATCCATAACCATGAGGTCATAAACCGAGGCGTGTTTCAGAGCTTGAGCTACAGTACGGAATGGTTCAACAGCAATCTCCGGCTGGATACCGTTTAATTCGCGGCGTTGTTTCCAATCCGTACTCGTACCTTGAGAGATATCTAGGTCAGCAATCTTTACATCCCAGCCAGCAGCAGAATATTCACGGGCAATAAGTCGAGCAAGAGTACTTTTACCCACTCCCCCTTTCTGTGAAATGACACCCACCAATACGGTCATCAACTTTCGTCCTTTCGCCTTATAGCGAATTAGTTATATCGTGTTTTCGCTTAATCGTACAGAGAGATTTCGTTTAAGCAAGAATTAGCGATTTAACGAAATAACGATTTCGTCCTTCAATCAAAGTAAGGACAGCAAACGTAAAACCTATTGTAGATATACTGATTAAGAATGCAAAACTGCTCTCAAGTTTTTACAAGAGAGCAGTAGCAGCAAAGCGCGATAAATTTACATGGGGCTTCATAGATTCAATGCCCCGGTTACTGTATAGGTGGTTCGGTATGTAGGGATATACAGCTTACATAGTAGCAAGTTCCGAAAAAAATTCATGTTCTTTACAGAGAATTCATGAATCGCACCAGGAAGAAGCGGTAAACTTCATATCTGTTAATAAAAATTCTACAATCTAAGCCTGTTCAGCCCCCAACAACCCCACACCAAACACGATCGCAGTGAAGGAGTAGGGTTTTGTTGTATGTGGTCATGAAGAAACACCAGCTTCAGCTACAGCAGCACTAGAATCTGATTTTACCTCCTTCGCCTTCTTTTCAAAAAGTTGGATTCCTGCGTCAATCACTTCAAAGCCGTTAGAAGTTCGTTGACCCAGCTTGCCCGATACAGCCCCAGCCCAGTCTGCGAATTCCGAGGCGCTAGTGGTTGAGTCGATGGCGGGTATTATCCCGCGCACCTCTCAGTTAGATCCGTGCGTACCCGTTTCCGTGTACACGGCTCCCGATGTTCTCAGCTTGCGCTTTTGCTCATGTGTTTGTAATCGTGGCAACTCTCATGAATTGCTTCGAGATTATTTTTCTTCCAGTTGGCGTGATTTCCGTCGATGTGATGCAGGTGAACCCGTTCCTCATCGATGAATTTTAAACCGCAGGAAGCACATCTATGGTTTTGCTTCTTAAGAGCAAAAGAAGTTTCGCCGTCATAGAGTTTACTGTTACGTTCACTCCAGTAGGCTGTATCTCCGTCATAGGGGGATTTAATTCCTTTGACCATGACGTGGCTACTTTCGGAGTAGGAAACCTTTGGAAATGCTTTGTCTAGTAATTTCTTGCTAGAGTGGCGGTTTTGCTT
>NZ_WBKM01000143.1 GCF_015714725.1 Nostoc sp. WHI | reverse complement strand
GCTGTGGGCGATCGCACTGGTGAAGCTACTACACTCAATAACATCGGTGCAGTCTACTCCGCTTTAGGAGAAAAGCAGAAAGCGCTCGATTTCTACAACCAAGCTCTACCCCTTATTCGGGCTGTAGGCGATCGCACTGGTGAGGCTCGCACACTCAATAACATCGGTAAAGTCTACGACGATTTAGGAGAAAAGCAAAAAGCACTCGATTTTTACAACCAAGCTCTGCCCTTATGGCGTGCTGTGGGCGATCGCACTGGTGAAGCTACTACACTCAATAACATCGGTGCAGTCTACTCCGCTTTAGGAGAAAAGCAAAAAGCACTCGATTTCTACAACCAAGCTCTACCCCTTATTCGGGCTGTAGGCGATCGCACTGGTGAGGCTCGCACACTCAATAACATCGGTAAAGTCTACGACGATTTAGGAGAAAAGCAAAAAGCACTCGATTTTTACAACCAAGCTCTGCCCTTATGGCGTGCTGTGGGCGATCGCTCTGGTGAAGCCACTACACTCAATAACATTGGTCTAGTCTACTCCGATTTAGGAGAAAAGCAAAAAGCACTCGATTACTTCAACCAAGCTCTACCCCTTATTCGGGCTGTGGGCGATCGCACTGGTGAGGCTCGCACACTCAATAACATCGGTCTAGTCTACGACGCTTTAGGAGAAAAGCAAAAAGCACTCGATTTTTACAACCAAGCTCTGCCCTTATGGCGTGCTGTGGGCGATCGCTCTGGTGAAGCCACTACACTCAATAACATCGGTAAAGTCTACAACGATTTAGGAGAAAAGCAAAAAGCACTCGATTACTTCAACCAAGCTCTACCCCTTATTCGGGCTGTGGGCGATCGCACTGGTGAGGGTCGCACACTCAATAACATTGGTGGAGTCTACGACGCTTTAGGAGAAAAGCAAAAAGCACTCGATTTCTATAACCAAGCTCTGCCCCTATGGCGTGCTGTAGGCGATCGCACTGGTGAAGCTGTCACACTCAATAACATCGGTGCAGTCTACTCCGCTTTAGGAGAAAAGCAAAAAGCACTCGATTTTTACAACCAAGCTCTGCCCCTAAGACGGGCTGTGGGCGATCGCGCTGGTGAGGCTAACACCTTGGGTAATATTGGTGTACTCTTTCAAAGTACAAATCGACCAACTGAAGCCATTACTAATTTGCAGCAATCTCTTCAAATAAGCTTAGAAATGCGCCGGGGTTTGCAACGAGAAAATCGCCAAAAGTTTTTACAGGAAAACGATGTATATGCTACTGCTTTAGTAGATGTCCTTATTAATCAAAAAAAATATGCTGAAGCTTTTGAATGGGTTAACCTATTCACCACAGCTGAACTTGCTGATTATACTCGCCTCATTAATGCCAAAGTTGCCAACCCAGAAGCACAGAAAGCCATTGACGACTGGAGTAAAAAAAATCAACAATTGGAATCCTTGCGACAACAACTGCAAGGCGATAGCCCCGAAAGCCTACCCCAACAAATTCGGCAATTAGAAGCACAAGTTTATTTAGAAGCCGAAAGTATCTCTCGCCGTTTTCCTGAAGTAGCAGAACTATTTGAAACTACACCCGCAGATATTAAAAATCTGACATCTTCCATTCCCGCAGGAACGGTTATAGTCCAACCTGTCTTGCTGACTAATGTGAAAGATATGCCTAATAACGTTGCCTTTTTTATCTTTACAAAAGGTCACTTGAGCGTTATTAAAAAATCTATTAACCCCACTGAATTTAATAAACTTATTGCCGATTACCTAAAACAGGTACAAGATGACAGTGATGCTAACTTCACTGAAACAGGTAGCAAACTTTATGATATTCTCATTCGTCCCGTCGAAGACAAAATTAAAACTTCATCACCCAAACAACTGAGCATTATTGCTACTGGTCAACTGCGCCATTTACCTTTTGAGACTCTTTACGACAGTAAAACCGACCAATTTCTGATCCAGAAATATCCTGTCAACTATCTCACTCGCATTTCTAATAATTCGCTAAAATCTCCAGGTGTGCAAAATGCTGTACCCCGCAAACCACAAGCTGTTTTAGCATTTGGTAATCCAGTAAACCGTGATCCGCAAAATCTCCCAGGTGCAGAGACAGAAGTCACAAAGATTAAAGAAATACTGCCAGACAGTGAAGTTTATATCAACAATAAAGCTACTCTGGAAAACTTTAAATCCCAAGCATTACGCTTTTCCTTTCTGCACTTAGCAACTCACGGCTGTTTCCAAACTGAAGATTGTAAACAAGTCAATTTAAAAAATAATACATTACTATTTGCTGACAAGACCTTAGACATTGCTAATGCTGCTCTTTTAGGGCTACAAGGCACACAACTGATTACTCTTAGTGCTTGTCAAACTGCTGTAAACACTAATTTTAATGACGTAGGAATTGCAGGAGTTGCTTATATATTTGAGCGGGCTGGTGCTAAAGCAGTGATGGCAAGTTTGTGGGCGGTTGAGGATGAAGCAACTCAGCAATTGATGGTTGAATTTTATCAAAATCTCAAGCAGGGTATGACCAAAGGTGAAGCTTTGCAAAAAGCTAAGTTAAAGTTAATCGCAGACGATCGCCATCCTTTTTATTGGTCGCCATTTGTCTTGATTGGCGATGCACGTTAAAGTAATTCGTAAGCCATAACACACCGCTATCATGGTGAGTCAAATACGATAAACTGCGTAGGTTGGGTTGCAATACGGTTCGGTTAAGGTTTTTTGATGAAAATTCTAGATGGGAAAGACGCGATAAATCGCCGTCACGATGAAAGATTGATTATTGTAGAGACGGCGATTTATCGCGTCTCTTGTTTTAACCGAACCGTATTGGGTTGGGTTGAACGAAATTAAACCCAACAAACCACCGAAAATGTTGGGTTTCGTTCCTCAACCCAACCTACTGTTTTCTAAATACAAAAAAACCAGGAGTTTCCCCCTGGTATCATCAAAAATTATTACATAGTTTACCTAGCTTAAGAAGCCGTTGCAGTTTCTGCCTCAGCATCAGCAGCGCTAATTTGCGGTGGCAAAACACTAACAACAAGGCGTTCCAATTCAGCTAATGGTGTTACACCTTCAGGAAAGGGAATATCACTAATACTCAAGCTGTCTCCAATTTGCAGGTTAGAGACATCGATTTCTATTACATCTGGGATGTTTTCAGGCGCACAACTTACTTGCAATTCGCTGATTACGGTGTCTAACACACCACCATCTTGTTTAACACCAACAGCATTGCCGACAAAACGCAACCGAACTCCTACAGTGGTGTCACCGTGACCAGCAACCGCAAAAAAGCTGAGGTGGTAAGGGGTACCTTTTGCTGGATGGATTTGAAGTTCTCGCAGCAGGGCTTTGCCCCGCCAAGGTATATCAGTAATGTTTAGATCAATCAAAGTGTTGTTGACTGAAGCCCTTTTGAGCAAGCGTTCAACAGTTTTGGCATTAATAGTCAAAGAAATTGACTCTGTACCCTTGTGGCCGTACAAATTTGCTGGGATTTCTCCAGAACGGCGCAAAGCTCTGGGCTTGCTACCTTCTGGTCGCTTTTGACATTCGACTGTGAGAGCCATAGAAGTTGTTAGTTGTTAATTGGAGTTAGGAGTTAGGAGTGGGGAGTGGGGAGT
>NZ_WBKM01000290.1 GCF_015714725.1 Nostoc sp. WHI | reverse complement strand
GAATTAGATTATGTAAAGTCCCCAGTCCCAGATATTAAACCACAGCAGCAGACATTAATAGCAGTTGCGGAAATTTGGCAACGATTTCAAGGGCGGGTGGACGAGCAGGTAAGGGTACTGGAGCAAGCGATCGCAGCTTTAAAGCAAAATACTTTAAATCCCGAATTGCGATCGCTTGCAGCCAAAGAAGCGCATACCTTGGCAGGGTCTTTAGGCACTTTTGGCTTACCTGTTGGCTCAAAATTGGCACGCAATATCGAGCCGCTACTGAGTTCTGCTCAAACCTTGAGTAAATCTGAGATCACCAACCTCGAAAATTGGGTAAAGTTATTGCGTCAGGAAATTGAAGGAAACGACGCAGCAGCAATATCTGCACTGCCAACCGCACAGGTATTAGAAACGGTGACGCAACCGCTACAAAATGACCCTGATACAGAAACTAAAATATTGGTTGTGGACGATGATCCCCAAATTCAAGCATTCTTACAAACCTTACTTAGTCCTTGGGGACTCAAAGCGATCGCACTTGAAGATCCGCGTCAGTTCTGGCAAACCTTGGAAGCAGTTGCGCCAGATTTGCTGATCCTGGATGTAGAATTACCTTTTACAAAGGGTATTGAACTTTGCCAAATGGTACGCAACCATTCGCGCTGGAGTGAGTTACCCATTCTATTCCTCACAGTGCATAGCGATGCCGAGATGGTAAATCAGGTGTTTAGCGTTGGGGCTGACGACTTTGTTAGCAAGCCCATTGTCGGCCCAGAACTAGTAACCCGGCTCGTCAATCGCTTAGAACGAATAAGGTTGCGGCAACGCCTGGCGCAGGGGAGCAGGGGAGCAAGGAAAGAAAATACTACCTCATCTTCCTCATCCCCCAATTCACTCAACGAACTGGAATTGAGAGTAGCAGAGCGGACAGCCGAGTTAGTTACCTTAAATCGACAGTTGCAGTCACAACTTGATGAGCGCCAGCAGACACAGGAAGAAGTACAGTTATCTCAAGCCCGATTTGCCAGGATTTTAGATATTGCTGATGATGCGATTATTTCCATCAACGGCTTCCAAATCATTACCTTGTTTAATCAGGGAGCAGAAAAGATTTTTGGCTACTCTGCCCAGGAAGTGATTGGACAAGACCTTGACTTACTTTTGCCACAGCGTTTTTGCGACGTGCATTCTCAGCATATAGTTGATTTTGGGCAATCTTCCAATCTTGCCAGTCGCATGGGAAAACGGCGGGAAATATATGGTCGCCGCAAAGATGGCACTGAATTTTCAGCAGAGCTTTCCATCTCTAAAATCGACATGGATGAAGAAATATTTTATACGGTTATCTTGCGAGATGTGACGGAGCGCAAGCAAATCGAACGCATGAAAGATGAATTTATCTCTGTTGTCAGTCATGAACTCCGCACACCTTTAACTTCGATTCATGGTTCTTTAGGAATGCTGGCCAGTAGTTTGCTACCGACAGACTCAGAACAGGGAAAACGTCTGCTGCAAATTGCCACTGATAGCACAGAACGCTTAGTACGCTTAATTAACGACATCCTCGACATCGAGCGAATCGAGTCAGGGAAGACGAAAATGGAACCAGAAATCTGCAATATCGTTGACCTGATCACTCAAGCAGTAAATGTTATGCAGCCTCTTGCCAACAAAGCCAGAGTGACGCTATCCATTTGCAGCCAATCCGGTGAAATATTAGCAGATTCCGATCGCATTGTCCAAACCCTGACTAACCTGCTGAGTAACGCCATTAAATTTTCGTCTGCTGAGTCTACCGTTTGCTTAGGAGCGCAACAACAAGGGGATGAAATTGTATTGACAGTCAAAGATAACGGCCGCGGCATTCCGACTGATAAACTTGAGAGTATCTTTGAGCGTTTTCAACAAGTTGACTCTTCTGATTCACGCAACCACGATGGTACTGGTTTGGGTTTGGCAATTTGTAAGAGCATTATCCAACAGCACGGCGGACGCATCTGGGCTGAAAGTGTGTTAGGCAGGGGTAGCACCTTTTACGTTACTCTCCCGTTGATTGAGACTTCCCAAAATTCCCATGTGTAGTGGCTATAAACCAATCATCAACAACCAACAAAAGGATAGCGGTGATGACAACAAAGCGAATTCTAGTGGTTGATAACGAGCAGTACATTCAAGAAGTTGCCAAAATTTGCTTGGAAACAGTCGCAGGCTGGGAAGTTGAGACAGCAAGTTCTGGTCAAGAAGGGATAATTAAAGCCGAGGCTTATCAACCAGATGCGATTCTACTGGATGTGATGATGCCAGCTATGGATGGGATCGCTACCTTTGAAAAGTTACAAGGGAATCCAGTAACCAAAGCGATTCCGGTAATTTTGTTAACTGCCAAAATCCAGGCTTCCGATCGCCGGCGCTATGCCGAGATGGGAATGATCAGTGCGATCGCTAAACCATTCAATCCTTTAGAATTAGCTGATCAAGTAGCGGTAGCCCTGGGCTGGAGTCTGGAAAAGTAGCTTAGGGACTGAGCGATTAACCTCGTTTCCAGCCTCTGGCTGGAAATGCACATCATTGCGCTGCTGCCGCGAGTCAGGAAGGCGGCAGCCCCAAAGTAGGCATTCCCAGTCTCTGACTGGGAACGAAGCAAATAAATGCCCAATGCCCAATGCCCAAACCTTAAAAGATGCCAAGTAAATATGCTTTAACTGACTGAGACTGTCAGGATCAGAAAGTAAAGACTAAAAGGCAATCTATTTTGACTTTTAACTTTCTCTTTTTATTCAACTTTCCCCAACGGGAGGTTTAATCTTGACTAAATTGAA
Source organism: Nostoc sp. WHI (assembly GCF_015714725.1). Taxonomy (GTDB): domain Bacteria; phylum Cyanobacteriota; class Cyanobacteriia; order Cyanobacteriales; family Nostocaceae; genus Nostoc. The sequence goes on along the minus strand of NZ_WBKM01000290.1, from coordinate 26,515 downwards.
GGTTGCTATCAATGGCTTCGGTCGAATCGGGCGACTTGTACTTCGCGCTGGCATCGAGAACCCCAACATTGAGTTTGTGGGCATTAACGACCTAGTACCACCAGATAACCTTGCTTACCTATTAAAGTATGATTCAACCCACGGTAAATTAAAGATCAAAATTGAAGCCAAGGATGATGGTATCCTCGTTGATGGACATTTCATTCCTTGCGTGTCCGTGAGAAATCCGGCAGAATTGCCTTGGGGACAATTAGGTGCAGATTATGTCGTCGAATCAACCGGACTCTTCACAGGCTATGAAGGAGCAGCAAACCACCTCCAGGCAGGTGCAAAGCGAGTGGTAATTTCTGCTCCCACCAAAGATCCAGATACAGTTTCTACCCTGGTAATGGGTGTTAATCATCACCTATTTGACCCCAGCAAGGATATAATTGTCTCCAATGCTAGCTGCACCACAAATTGTCTAGCTCCCATAGCTAAGGTCATCAATGACAACTTTGGGTTAACTGAAGGGTTGATGACCACAGTTCACGCCATGACTGCCACCCAGCAAACTGTGGACGGCCCCAGCAAAAAAGACTGGCGGGGTGGTCGGGGTGCAAGCCAGAATATTATTCCCTCCTCCACAGGCGCAGCTAAAGCCGTAGCCCTGGTTTTACCAGAATTGAAGGGGAAGTTAACTGGTATGGCATTCCGAGTTCCGACTCCCGATGTCTCTGTAGTTGATTTAACTTTCAAAACTGCCAAAGCCACCAGTTATCAAGAAATCTGTGCTGCCATGAAGGAGGCCGCCGCCGGTTCACTAGCGGGTATCTTGGGCTACACCGACGAAGAAGTTGTTTCTACAGATTTTCAAGGTGATGCTCATTCCAGTATCTTCGATGCAGGTGCTGGCATTGAGTTAAACTCCAACTTCTTCAAGGTAATTGCCTGGTATGACAACGAGTGGGGCTACTCGAATCGCGTGATTGACTTGATGTTGTCTATGTCACAAAAGGAAAAACTTGCAGCAACAGTTAGTGTGGTTTGATTAGTCATTAGTCATTGGTCATTGGTCATTGGTCATTGGTCATTGGTCATTGGTCATTAGTCATTGGTCATTGGTTATTAGTCATTGGTCATTGGTTATTAGTCATTAGTTTTTGAATGCTGACTTCTGACTTTTAACTCTTGACTAGAGATTTTTGGGATTTGAGATGGTAAATATCCTGAAAATCAGACTAAATAAAGTAACTTTTTTAGCAAAGCAGTGATATAAAACACGTGTGAATTTGAATGCTTTGCGCGATGTCTACGATGGTCTACGCCCAATACAGTTTGGATAAGCACTCTTCACTTTGTTTATAGTCTGGGGAAAGCTTAAGGGGTAAAGAGTAAATAGACCTCTTGCAAAAGTCCTTCTTTTCGCTTTCTTCTTTGCGCCTTTGCGCCTTTGCGTGAGACAAAAAATTATTTATGCAAGAGGTCTAATGTATTCAAAACCTTTTCCCTTTTCCCTTTCCTCCTTAACCGAATCGTATTGACTCTTCACCTCATAATCCCTATGCGTCGAACCAAAATTATTTGTACTGTTGGGCCGGCTACATCTGCACCTGAAAAGCTACAAGCCTTAGTAGAAGCTGGAATGAATGTGGCGCGGCTGAATTTCTCCCACGGGGCTTATGAATTTCACGCCCAAACAGCTCACTATCTCAGACAGATTAGTACTGAGCAGCAAAAGCCGATCGCAATTATGCAAGACTTGTGTGGCCCGAAGATTCGTTTGGGAACTTTACCACCGGAAGGGTTAAATCTGGAAGCTGGTAGTCAAGTCACCTTTGTTTTGCAAGAAAAGGGTGAGAGTATTGACGAAATACCCCTACCATTGCCGACTTTGTTTGCAATGGTGCGACCAGGCGAACCGATTTTGATTAATGATGGTCGCGTCAAGTTAATTGTCACCGATCGCGATGCCGATCGCATTCGGGCACAGGTGACAATTGGCGGGTTAATTTCTACGCACAAGGGAGTAAACCTACCACAAACTCCTTTACCTGTCAGTTCCATCACCGAAAAAGACTTGCTAGATTTGCGCTTTGGGATTCAGTTGGGTGTAGACTGGGTAGCGGTGTCCTTTGTGCGATCGCCACAAGACTTAGAACCCGCCAAGCGAATGATTGAAGCAGCTGGTGCTTCCATTCGCTTAATTGCCAAAATCGAAAGAGCAGAAGCAGTAGAGCAATTTGACTCCATTTTGAAGGTTGCCGACGGAATTATGATTGCCCGTGGCGATTTGGGCGTGGAAGTGCCAATTCATGAAGTGCCGATGATTCAAAAAGATATTATTCGCCGTTGCAATCATGCTGGTAAGCCGGTGATTACAGCCACGCAAATGCTAGAGTCGATGATTAGCGCCCCCGACCCCACCCGCGCTGAAGCAACGGATGTTGCTAACTCCATCTTGGATGGTACTGATGCGGTAATGCTCTCTGGTGAAACAGCTGTGGGACAATATCCCATCGCCGCCGTTCAGATAATGCACAACATCGCCGTGCGGACAGAACAAGCCTTGGATGAAGGTAGCAGACATTCCTGGTGTCATAAAGCAGGCAGTCTCAGCGTCACCGAATCTGTGGCAGAATCAGTGTGTCGCATTGCTTATGAAACCGGCGCACGGGCAATTTTATGTAACACAACTTCCGGGAGTACGGCGAGAATGGTGTCTAAATACCGGCCAACTTCTCCCATTATTGCCCTAACTCCTGACGCTACCGCTTACCGCCAACTAGCGCTTTCTTGGGGTGTAGAACCTTTGCTGATCCCACCAGTTTACAATGCCGAAGAGATGTTTACCAATGTAGTGAACACAGTTGTAGAAATAGGTCTAGCGAATCAGGGAGATAAAGTAGTGATTACCTCTGGCATTCCAATTGGTAAATCGGGAACAACTAGTTTAATCAAAGTGCATTCCATTGGACAGCCAATTTCGGCATAACACATCTAGAATAGGGCTGTGGCTCAAGATAGCAAGCAGGATTAAGCAATGATTCAGAAAAATTGCCAGAATCAGAATTGAAGAAGCTGGGGAGTGGAGACTAGGAACTGGGGATTAGGGAGAAGAATTAATTAACTCAGCACGGGCTGAACGCCCCGCTACCGCTAACAGCACTCTTGACTCAGCACTCTTTAAGTCAGCACTCTTTAAGTAAATCCTAAACAAACATCACGGAGTATTCTATGTCTAAGAATTTACTGGAACAATTGCGCGAAATGACTGTTGTAGTCGCAGATACAGGCGATATTCAGGCAATTGAAAAGTTTAAACCCCAAGACGCCACCACCAATCCTTCTCTGATTACTGCGGCGGCGCAAATGGCAGGATATCAGGGAATTGTTGATCATACTTTACTCCAAGCAAAAAAAGATGCTGGAGCCGGAGCCACCGAAGCAGAGATAGTTTCTCTAGCTTTTAAGCGTTTGGCAGTTGCCTTTGGACTAAAGATTTTGCAAATTATTCCCGGTCGCGTGTCTACAGAAGTGGATGCTCGTTTATCCTACGATACTGAAGCTACCCTGACTCAGGCACGGGAACTAATTGCCCAGTATAAAGCCGCAGGGGTTGACCGCGATCGCATTTTGATTAAAATTGCTGCCACCTGGGAAGGCATTCGCGCTGCGGAAGTTCTGGAGAAAGAAGGTATTCACTGTAACCTTACACTGTTGTTTGGTATTCACCAAGCGATCGCCTGTGCAGAAGCTGGCGTTACTCTAATTTCTCCCTTCGTCGGTCGGATTCTTGACTGGCACAAAAAAGATACCGGACGCGATAGCTACCCAGCCGCCGAAGACCCAGGAGTTTTGTCTGTCACCAAAATTTACAACTACTACAAGAAATTCGGCTATAAAACCGAAGTTATGGGAGCTAGCTTCCGCAACATTGGCGAAATTACTGAACTTGCGGGTAGTGATTTGCTAACCATTTCGCCCTCACTTTTGGCTGAATTACAGGCAACTGTTGAAGAGTTGCCACGCAAACTTGACCCAGCCAAGGCAGCCAATTTGGAAATTGAAAAGATATCCATTGACAAAGCTAGTTATGACAAATTGCACGCAGCTGACCGCATGGCAACTGACAAACTAGACGAAGGCATTAAAGGTTTCACCAAGGCGCTAGAAGACCTTGAGAAACTTTTGGCAGACCGACTGGTTCGCCTTGAAGGAGAGGTAGTAGCAAGTCATTAGAACTTCATAATTTAGTGGTTAGTGGTTAGTAGAACGAGCAATAACCACTAACCATTGATTAGTTACATCAGCAGTCGTCAATACCGTCGGATATTCTGGTATCGTCTAAAGCGTTGCCGTCGTTGGATATTCTGATACCGTCCAAAGCGCTGCCGTCGTTGGATATTCTGATATCGTCCAAACCGTTGCCGTCGTTGGATATTCTGATATCGTCCAAAGCGCTGCCGTCGTTGGATATTCTGATATCGTCCAAACCGTTGCCGTCGTTGGATATTCTGATATCGTTTAAATCGCCGTTGAGCTATTAAAAGCTCTCCGGTTTTATCTACAACTGGGGTTGCCTGTGGCACAGCGCTTTGTTCACTAAGAGCATGACTCAGAGAAATATCCTTCGCTTCAGCTAATGAGGGCGGATACACAAAGGCAAATAGCAACATTGCTATTGAAGATAGCTTCCTGAAACCTTTCATATTTTTGCTTCTACTAGACTTTCGCTAATAACTATATTAAACACCTTAAAATCAACGAATCGCTTACACACTTTTTAAACTTAATTTAGTGTATAATTATAAGTTAAAATCTCAGTCTTTTGGATGATGGTAAATTTTCTTGTCCGATGTAAATAAATAGTCAGTATTTAGCAAAATGTAATTTTTTCCACATGAAAAAGTATGGTGTTTCTTAATTGAATACACTACATTTTTATTTTGAGATGGGGATGGAAAGACTTCTCTAGTAAAGGCGAGATACTGCCAAATTTTGATTTAAGGAAGTTTTAGAAACGCGAGTTTAATAAGCAAAAAAGCCTAAAAAAGGTAACTGGTAAAGATTTAAAAAAATGTCAGTTTAAAATCAGCGCAATATCGTAGATATTACACTGATTTGCTGTTGTTATAATAACGCTCAGGACTACGTTTTGTGTTGCATTTAATCAACGTTAAGAAGAAAATGAAACAACACCCTATCATAGTAGTTAGTAGCATTCGTGTCTGATACTTTATTTTTTGCCTTAATTTTTGACGGCAGAATGTAGAAGTTTTGACTGATTAACCTAGTTGGAGAACGCTAATGTCCAAAGAAAGAAAAAGTAATAAAGAAGCTAAAAAACCTAAAAAAGATCCCCAAGATAAAAAGGAGAAAAAAGACCCAAACAAATAGGACGATAGAGTTGCCACAGCGATCGCTTCCACCTTACTCAACCCTAGAGGCACTGAAAAGGGTATAATTTAGGTAGTGAAGCGATCGCTAATTGTTAGCAAATCAATTACTGATTCTTTTTATACCGCTACCCCAAATTACCAGCCAAGCTCCTCCAGAGAATATCAACAACAACGGTGTTAACCAATCACCCCAGCGCACATATAAAGTTTGCGTTTGTCGCCGATAAATTATTTCAGCATGAGTTTCGTAGGTATTATATCCAGATATCCACAAAGTTCTGCCGTGAGGATCTACAAAGGCTGAATATCCCGTATTAGTTGCCCGTGCTGACCATCGATCAGTTTCAATTGCCCGCATTATATCCTGTGCATGGTGCTGAAGTGGCATAGATGCACTGTAATGAGCATCATTAGAAGAACTAAGGATAAATTGCCCACCCGCCGCAGCTTGACGGCGAAATTGTTCAGGAAAAGCAGATTCATAACATATACTAGCGATCGCACGACCAAAAGGAGTGTCAAATAGCTGATTTGCTGAACCAGGAACTTGGTGTGCCTCCAAAGGCGATAAGCGCTGAACTATTCCGCCTAAAATTTCTTCAAAAGGAATATATTCTCCCAGAGGTACCAGTTTAGCTTTATCGTAGCGGCTGGTAATTTCACCTTTACTGTTGAAAGTAAACAAACTAATTGTATAACTGTCTCCCCGTTCGCCAAAAGCTCCAATCCAAGCAACTACGCCTTTTTCCTTAATGGCTGCGACTAAAGCAGTTCCCAGCAAGTCACGCTGAAAAATAGGTAAAGCTCCTTCTGGGGTCAGGACTGCATCTACACCTTGATTTGCTAAAGTTATATATCCATTGGTGTAATTTTCTTGGGCGCGACGAAACCCTTCGGAACTTCGTAAAAGTCGGTTCGGGATATTACCCTGAATAATCCCTACTTTTAAGGCTGCTTCTGGTGGTTGAGCGATCGGACGGGTATATAAGATAAAACCAATCAGGTGTAATGTAATTAATAGTCCGGTAGCAATAGCTAAATATTGATTAACAAACCGCTTTCGCACAGCGTCTTGTAAAGAAAAGACAACAGAAATTTTCTCTGCATTCTCTGCGTCTCTGCGGTTCGTCCACGCTTCCGCAATTAAGCCATTAACGGCAACTATTGCCGCCGTCACAGTATTAGCCCCAGAGAGTTGACCGAGGTGTAGAATAACGAGATTATACGGACTTTGTGTGTAAGCAAGGGAACTCCACCACAGAGGACCGGCACTCCATAGACTCTCTAAACCACACCAAACGGCTGTACCAATCAGTACACGTAGCCACGGCTTTTGCCCACCCAGCCGAACCATCACAGCCGCCCAAATAGCAACGAATACCCCTCCCAAGATACTGATAAATCCCCAACAAAAAAGAGTGATTGCCAAACTCGGCAACCACGGAACGCCCAACCAAGTCATCGGATGGATTCCCGTAATCCAGGACAGGGCGACACCGTGATAAGCGATACCCCAGGCGAAGCCATTTTGGATTTTGGATTTTGGACTTCGACTTCTCTCCGAGACGCTACGCGAACGCTCAGTCGAACGATTTTGGATTGAGTTAGGATTTTGGATTGAGTTAGAATTAACAACCAAGACCCAGAGGGGGGTTAGAGCGAACCAAGCTAAAAACCATGCACCTACAGGGGCGACGGTTAGCCCCATTAAAATGCCGCTAGCAAAGGCAATCAAGTAAGGGAGTAAGGCGGTTAACCTCTCCCCCTGCTTTTTATTCAGCTTCTTCTGCATCGACAGCATCAGGTGGAACTATTGCCACTCCGGTAATAGCGTCATCTTCATCTAAACGCTGCACTCTAACTCCAGTTGCCGATCGCGATTGGATAGAAATCGCATTCACTGCTTGACGAATGATAATACCACGATTTGTTACCATCATGATTTCATCGTCATCGTTGTTGACAATGCGTAAGGTTGCCAACTTATCTTTATTTTTGCGGTTTTTGAACTTGGTTGCCATTAAACCCTGACCAGCACGATTTTGCAGCCGGAACTGGGCAACTGGTACGCGCTTGCCATATCCTCCCATTGTAATTACCAACACCCAAGGGCCAATACTGGCGTTGCTAGGAACTTCTGCCGATTCTTCATTAATTTCGATATCTTCTGTTTCGATTGCCTCGATTACTTCGATTACTTCTGTTTCGATGATTTCGATATCTTCAATTTCGACTTCTGTTTCTGTATCCAAAGTTGCAAGAATTGCTGCGGGGAGAATATCCATACCCACCAATTCGTCTTTATTTTTCAGCTTCATGGCTTTCACCCCACGAGTCGCCCTACTTAAAGGACGCAATTGTTCGTGGTTGCACCGGAAGTTTATCGCCATCCCGTTACGAGAACCAATGATTACACTGTCTTCTACTCTGGCACGTCGCACCCACCGGAGTTGGTCGCCTTCTTCTAAGGAAATCGCAATCAAGCCATTGGCGCGAATGTGGCTAAACGCTGCCAATTCGGTTTTCTTGATATTGCCGCCCTTGGTGAGCATAACCAAATATTCTTGGTTGCTAAACTCGTCAACAGGTACAATGGAGGTAATTTTTTCCTCTTTGGGAATCGGTAGCATTTGGACGATTGGTGTGCCGCGACTAGTACGCGAACTGACTGGAATTTGATACGCTCTTAGGCAGTAAACGACACCACGCTCGCTAAAGAATAAAATACTATCGTGATCGCAGCAAGTCAAAAAATGCTCAACGGTATCATCATCTTTCACTTTGGCTGCGGCTTTACCTCTGGTAGCACGGCTTTGCGCTTCAAAGGTGTTGACTGGCATCCGTTTGATGTAACCTTGCTCTGTAACCAAAATGATCGCTTTTTCATTGGCAATTAGGTCACGGTCATCTAATTCCCCTTCCCCTGGTAAAATCACCGTGCGGCGGGGTGTGGCGAAGCTAGTTTTTAGTTGCGCGACTTCGGTTTCAATGATTTCCAGCACCCTCTCCCGCCGTGCCAAAATATCTTGCAAGTCAGTAATTTTCGTTTGTAATTCATCGTGTTCCAGACGAATTTTGTCTGCTTCTAAGGCAGTCAAACGCCGTAATTGCATCTGCAAAATCGCATCTGCTTGCACTTCCGAGAGTCCGTAAGTTGTGATTAATTCGCCTTTAGCTGTGGGCGCATCTGGTGCATGGCGAATCAAGACAATAATCGGATCTAATTGCGAAAGGGCAATCAATAACCCTTGCAATAAATGGTCGCGTTCTTCAGCTTTTCGCAGTTCGTAGCGGGTGCGTCTGATAATGGATTCGATGCGGAAATCTAAAAAGACGCTTAAGAACTGCTTGAGGGTAAGTACTTGGGGTTCGCTATTCACCAACGCCAGCATATTCGCGCCAAAGTTGGCTTGCAGTGGCGTTTGTTTGTAGAGGTTGTTTAAAACGACGCGGGGATAGGCATCGCGCTTGAGTTCGATTACAACTCGCATCCCGTCGCGATCGCTTTCATCCCGGATATCTGCAATCCCTTCTAGACGCTTTTCGTTCACCATTTCGGCGATTTTTTCAATCAACGCCGCTTTGTTGGTTTGATAGGGCAATTCGGTGATGATAATTGCTTCTCTATCTGGTCGTCCTCGCTGTTCAACGGTTTCAATGTTAGCTACACCACGCATGGTAATTGAACCCCGCCCGGTGGTGTAAGCTTCTCGAATGCCAGATGTCCCCAAAATCTGCGCCCCAGTGGGAAAATCGGGGCCTTGGACATACTGCATTAACTCCAGATCGGTGATTTCTGGATTGTGAATCACAGCCACCAAAGCATCAATCAATTCGCCCAAATTGTGGGGGGGAATGTTGGTTGCCATGCCCACGGCAATTCCAGAGGAACCGTTGAGCAATAACTGGGGAATCCGGGCTGGTAAAACTGTCGGTTCTTGCTGAGAACCGTCGAAGTTATCGGCAAAGTCTACGGTTTCTAATTCGATGTCGTGCAGTAGACCGGCACTGGTTAAAGCTTGCAAGCGACATTCTGTGTACCGCATTGCGGCTGGTGGATCGTTGTCTACCGAACCGAAGTTACCATGCCCGTTAACTAAGGGCGATCGCATGGAAAAATCCTGTGCCATCCGCACCAGGGCATCATACACTGCCGTGTCGCCGTGGGGGTGATATTTACCTAGCACTTCCCCTACTACACGGGCGCATTTCTTGAAGGGGCGATCGTGGAGCAGACCTAGCTCGTGCATTGCGTAGAGAATACGACGATGCACAGGTTTTAGACCATCCCTGGCATCTGGCAGCGCCCGACCCACTATCACGCTCATGGCGTATTCCAGATAAGACTGCGACATTTCGGTTCGCAAGTCTATCGGGATAATCCTCTCCTGTGAGGTTGTCATAACCTAAAAATCTCCAAAAACCGTAGATTTTAGCTTTCTTACTCAATAAAGCGCAAAATTATTCTAAATTGCTCTTGAATAATTGCCATAATTTGATACAATTCTAGCATAATATTGCCTTATTTTGTTTGGATAGCTAACTCAAGCTTCTTAGTCGATGCTCCAAGTTGTAATTTTGAGTTCCCTGAAATGGAAATAGTAATTTAAGTCTCAAGATAGTGTCTACTTCCCACAATAAAATCTAAGCTTGGCGTAGAAGTTTGGGGAAAGAGTTATGAATAAGGAAACAGTTCCTAGTCAAGCTGAAAAGTCGAATCCAGAAGGTGATGAATCACAATTAAGTCCAGAGGTACTGGACAAAATCAAACACCCTCCGAAAATTGACGATGTTATTCGGGAGCAATCACCAGAAGAACGTAAAAGTAATCCAGCTTTAGTACCGGAAATGATTGATGAACCAAATGATGAATGAGCAGGTTCATTAAACGTCAGTTTGGTTATTTCAGGAATATTAAGAAGTAACTTATTTCGGGTTAGTGCGATCGCTTCTCATGTAGCTTGGATGAAGCGATCGCGAAAATTATTATCCTAATCTGCTAACTCTCAGAAGGATACAACGTTTTCAAATGAGCGGGTAAATCTATTTCATGAAATTGTTCAACAGGTGTAGTAGGAAGCCCACTTAATTCTGATAAATCTCTAATTTTTCTGGTTAATACTTCAATTAAAGTTCCATTTTTGGTTAATTCAAATAAATCTTCTTTCTCTAAAACTACTACGATTTTATTTGTTCTAGCATGAAAAACTATCTGGCGAAGTCTGCAATCACTAACGGCTCTTTGCCTTATGCTATTTCGTTTAGGAAAGCCCGATGCTCCATTTAATGTAACGAAAATTCCTAGACCTGCACCTCTCAAATTGTGTTCTATTATACTACATAATCTAGCAAATTGCTTGTCTTCTAAAGGAGCTTTGGTAGCTTTTGCTTCAATTACTATATTTCTATTTTCCCATTCAATATATAAAGTTTTACACACTACTTTCCAATCAATATCATCTCCGCTTACTAACAAATCATATTGACGTCCTGCGGATTGAAAGCTTTTAAGACTTTGTACGCCTTTTAGACCTTTAAACAATAAAAGTACAATCTGTTCTAGTAGTTTGCCTGCCTCCTGTGTTTGTTTGGATTTGGGGGTTTCTAATTCTATATATATTTTAAGTTTGTCTAAATATTCACAAAGTTTATCATCTGCTTTATACAAATAAGAAGCTAATTTATTTAATGCTGGATCTCCTGACTTCAGCAGTTCCATTGCTTTAATCATATTGTCAACAAGTTCGTCGTTACTTTCCATGACTCAATCAAATAAATTCAATTGATTGCTTAGATATCGCCATAAGATCAAACGATAACTCATCATAATTTTCTACAATGCTTTCACAATGGGGACAAGTCCAAGGTAAATCAGGAAACCCTATACCGTAAGGAATTGCACCCGCAGGAACATGTGGCTCACAATTATGATATATGAGAAGCTTCATTTCACAGAGTCCTTCTGCTTCAAGAACCGCCAAGATAGCAATGGCATCAGAGTATTCTATACCCAATAGTACAGCAAGTTGATGCGGCATTGCGTTTGTCGATGCCGTCATAAAATGCCTGCTCAGTTCTGGCTTGTGATGGTCAGACAAAAAGCCCAAACGCTCTTTGTAGATTAAGCTAGCCATTGTCTTAGCCTTAAAGTCCAAGTTCTCTCAGCAGAAACTCAAGAACACGAGTACTACCCCCATAATACCCTGAATGGCACTTGGAGTGTTGAAGAGAATCTTGGGTTTTAGAGTTAGGCTTGAGTCCAAAATAGCAGTGTGCTTTGATGATCGGCTTTAATTTCACTTCTTTTAATATCTCTGTTTCTATTTCATTTGGCATTAATTCTCTATCTAGTTCAAACGTTTCTATTTCATTTGCTATTAATTCCCTATCTAGTTCAAATTCATAAGATTTAGTACCCCAATCTTTGATTAAGGTAAATAAAATTGCATCTTCAACATTGCTTATTTTTTCCGGATCACCAGACAAGCCAAGTATACTTAAAACAGAATGAGCTAATTTTTGTGACAGAGCTTGTAATCCTCTAACATCAATTTCTTGAATTCCAGAACTATGAGCATTTATAAAAAGCCCAGAAGCTTCTGCTCGAATCCTTAAATGTTTCCATTTATAACGAACACCATTTATTGATTTATTTAAATATTTATCCCACATATCATGCAGAACAAGCTGATGGAGATTAGGATGTGTCCACTGAGCTTGGCAATGATTAGCTAATTCATCAAAAAACCCAGGAATATGATTCCAGAAAGGGAATTGAGTACGTTGTTCTATGTGTTCATCGACTGTTGAGCTATAGGTAAATCCATCCCAGGATAAAGCTAAGTAATCTTCGTCTACCTCAGCAATCACAGACCAGCGAATATAGCGTTCATCTAATTGGCTAGCAGTTCCAGATCCTCGACGAACATAATCGACAATTCTATAAGTTCGGATATACCATTTTTTCTTGGGTTGATTCGGTTCCTGAATTGGTCCGTACCAACCATCCTGACCAAATTCTTGTAACAAAGATGCAGAAGAATTTAGGTTAAGTGTACGATCGCACATACCTATTTTCAAACTCAACCATGTTCTTGCCTGTTTCACATATGCAAGTAATATTTCATCTGAAGTAAGCTTACCTTTTTCAAGTGCATTGGCTATATGTACTGCTAATTCTGCTTTTTTAAGCTTACCTGTTCCTGATAAAATAAGCCGGAGGGTTTCAACAGTAAACTCATTACTAGATAGAAATTGTACACAGAATTCCTTACCTGGAGGAAAACCATGATCAACAAAAACCTTAATACTCATAAACTATTGCTCAAGATGTTGTGTCGATGCACTTGAAAGGTTGTTAAGAAAAGAGCATAGCAAAAAGTATCTACGCTTAAGCCATTTATAATAGGGCAGACAAAACGTCCGCCCCTCAAAAAATACAATTAACCCAGCGCGGATTGTAACTCACTTTGCGCTTGTGCTAATGCTTCTGGTAATTTACTCGCATCGCGTCCACCGGCTTGTGCTAAATTCGGTCTTCCACCGCCGCCGCCACCGCAGATTTTAGCGATCGCACCTACAAATTTACCAGCTTGCAAACCCTTTTTGTTCACTTCTGAACTAAAAGCTGCAACTATGCTAACTTTCCCTTCTTCAGGAACAGAACCCAGCACCACCGCACCATTACCCAGTTTTTGCAGCAACCGTTCGGCTGCACTTTTCAATGATTCTGGATCAACATCGTCTAATTGAGCGACGATAATTTTATAATCGCCTACAGATTCGGCTGTTTGTAGTAAGCTATCAGATTTTGCGATCGCTAACTGTGCCTTCAAGGTTTCTAATTCTTTCTGGCTATTTCTAAGTTCGCTTTGCAGACTTGTAATTCTGTCTGGTAATTCTTCAGGTTTAACTTTAAAGCGATCGCTCAAATCTTTAACTACTTTATCTCGAAGATTGAGATAATCTAATATTGCTGGCCCCGAAACAGCTTCAATCCGCCGCACCCCAGAAGCTACGCCAGCCTCCGAGATAATCTTAAATATGCCAATTTCAGCAGTATTACTGACATGAGTCCCACCGCACAGTTCCATTGACACGCTAGGGAAGTCAATCACCCGCACTTCTTCTCCGTATTTTTCCCCAAACATGGCAACAGCACCCCTAGCTTTCGCCTCTGCTAAGGGTAATACTTCTATCTTTGCAATATGTGCTTCGGCAATCCAAGTGTTTACCTGTTCCTCAATTTGTTGAACTTCCTCGGCTGTCAACGCACGCGGACAGTTGAAGTCAAAGCGCAATCTATCAAAGGAAACCAGAGAACCAGCTTGAGATATGCCATCATCAACAATTTTTTTCAACGCTGCTTGCAATAGGTGCGTTGCAGTATGGTTAGCTTGGGCGCGACGACGACAAGCCGGATCAATTTGGGCGGTGACGGTATCACCTACGCGTAGTGTCCCGCGTTCAATGCGTCCGAAGTGAACGAAAAAATCAGATTCTTTCTTCACATCTTCCACCCGAACAACAATACCATCACCAGAAATATAACCGCGATCGCCGATTTGTCCCCCGGATTCAGCATAAAATGGCGTTTGGTCGAGGACAATTTGCACCTCTGTTCCTGCTTCTACTTGCTCTTGAGAAACACCACTCACTAGTAAAACTTCAATTTTCGCCGTTGTTGTTGTTTCGGTATAACCGATAAACTCTGTGACGTGGATATGTTCTGCTAATTTATCTAGAGAACCTTGCACAGTTAAATCGATGGTTTCGTGTGCTGCTTTAGCACGTTCCACCTGCTTCTGCATTTCAGCATCAAATCCCACTTCATCGACTGTCAGATTATTTTCCTCGGCGATTTCTTGAGTAAGTTCAAGAGGAAAACCATAGGTGTCATAAAGAGCAAAAGCACTTTCACCGCTAATTTGAGCGTTTCCTTGCTGTTTCACCTCTTCGATGATTTCTTCTAAAAGTTTTTCGCCTCGATCCAAAGTTCTGAGAAAATTAGATTCTTCCCGTTCCAATTCAGCTTTAATTGCCGCTTCTCGCTGACGCACATTGGGGTAAGCTGATTCTGAAAGAGCGATCGCAGTTTCGGCAACTTGGGTAGTAAATTCGCCAGGAATCCCAATTAATCGCCCATGACGCACCACCCGCCGAATTAATCGCCGCAGCACATAACCCCGTCCCACGTTGGAGGCGCGAATTTCATCGGCGATCATGTGGACGACAGCACGAACGTGATCGCCAATGACTTTTAAGGAAGTTTTAGTTTTTTCATCACTTTTGTGGTAATCAATGCCAGCAATTTGGGCTGCTGTTTGAATAATTGGGAAAATTAGGTCACTTTCGTAATTATTGGGGACTTTTTGCAGGATTTGCGCCATTCTATCCAAACCCATCCCGGTGTCGATGTTCTTGTTTTGCAGTGGCGTTAAATTGCCAGAAACATCCCGGTTATATTGCATGAAGACGAGGTTATAAAACTCAATAAACCGGGAATCGTCTTCTAAATCTATATTTTCGTCGCCGCGTTCTGGGTGGAAGTCGTAATAAATCTCTGAACAAGGGCCACAGGGGCCAGTCGGGCCAGATACCCAAAAGTTATCGTCTGCACCCAGGCGTTTAATTCTCGCTACCGATACCCCGATTTGATCGCGCCAAATCTCAAAGGCTTGATCATCATCTTCAAAAACGCTGACGACGAGGTTGTTTGGGGAAAAGCCAAAGACTTGTGTGGAGATTTCCCAACCCCAAGCGATCGCTTGTTCTTTAAAATAATCACCAAAGCTGAAATTGCCCAGCATTTCAAAGAACGTTTGATGGCGTTTGGTGCGTCCAACGTTTTCGATATCGTTGGTGCGAATACACTTTTGGGAAGTCGTAGCCCGCTTAAATTCTGGTGTGCGCTGCCCTAAGAATATCGGCTTAAATGGTAGCATCCCCGCGATCGTCAGCAGCACGGTTGGGTCTTCTGGCACGAGGGATGCACTTGGGAGAATTTGGTGCCCCCGTTGGGCAAAGAAGTCGAGAAATATGTTGCGAATTTCGTTACCGCTTAGGTACTGGGGATTTGAAGACATGGGTGTTTAACTTTCTTTTAACTTTTGACTTCTGCCTACCTGCCTGCACTAAGTGTATTTCCATAAGCAGCTTTACATATTATTTTTGCATTTTGTTTCATATTAGTACTAGCCAACTGTGCCAGTCGGTGAGTTATATGCAGTAATTATAATGTTCTTACTCTGGTAGGATGACCAATCGTATTTTGACGGTTAAAATTAGTCCTTAAGGAATAGTTGAAGATTTCACGTTGAGGTAACAAATGGCACTAAAGCTAAAAGTATCAAATATTGCTTGTGAAGGATGTGCAGAAACAATTACAGAATCTATCCACGTTATGGCACCTGACGCTAAAGTGGATGTCGATGTTAATGCTAAAACTGTCACGGTAGAATCCGCAGCTTCTGAGGATTCAATCAAACAAGTAATTGTTGCGGCTGGTTACACTGTTGAAGGCTATTGATCTGATTTAGGATTTACGCACTGTATAAATGAATCATCTTGTAGATTAGCATAGGGCAGATTGCAAGGAAAGTGAAGTACCAAGCTTAGTCTCAAAGCTAGGTATAAAGCGTGTTTTACTTCTGAATTCTGAATTCTGCTGTAAATGGGTTGTTTCAGTCTTTTACAGACCGTCCTTTGTTAGTTGCTCCGGCGTAGCCCGCACTTTGGCTTCGCTCAGTAACCACCGCAAGCATCATAAAGTGAAACTTTACCTAGATTATGAACTTTTTACTTTATAAACTCGGTCTGCAATTGTAAGGTATGTTAGTGCTAAAAAGCTACTTTCCATTGTAGGAGAGAATTTTACTGTCTATTCTATTCCCGTTGTTTCTGCAATTCAACCCTAAGTTGATCCTTGCTCAAAACAAATTTCTTAAATAAAAAGGCTTAAATGTTCGATTGAAAATAAACTTTTTCATTCAATGAAAGAGTTTATTATTTATCTACTTTATGCTAAATTTAGCTGTCCAAATTATAGTTATTAAAAATGACTTATTTTGATAATTCCTTCAAAAAAACAATATAAACTACAGCAATAACTTTTATGGGTAAAAATAATATTCAGTACTTTTACTGATTTAAAAATATTTTGTAAAGAGGACATTAGTTGTCAAAAGAGGAGGTTTAAGAAACTGTATTAGTAAATATAGCGGTTTCCAATCAGATGCGGTACAAGATTATATTGCGAGGTTTAGGGACACGGCAGTGCTGTGTCCCTACGGATGTACCTAACGTAAACGAGACCGCTATATAAAGTTTTAAGAGGAGATTAAAGTTGGAAACTTATTGTAGATTTAGCGTAAAAAATCATATATAAAGAAATATGACTTAGCCTCAAACAACATATTTAGTATTAGGCAACAATAACAGCAACTTGTAGGAAGTTAATCTATTTAAAATATGATAAAAAATGAAGCAATGAATATTTCTATTTTGGTCTTTGGAAAGAATAATTTTATCGCCACCCTTCTAGATCAGATTCGTGATATGGCTGATTTTAATATAGAAGTTATAGACAATTTCAATCAGGTCGTGTCGTGGATTGAAATAACGCCCCCTGATATCATACTTGTGCAGGCTAGCCTGGATGGCAGTATGGAACTGTGCGGTTGGTTGAAAGACCAGACAAAGTTATCTTGTATACACTGTATTCTCTTCGATGATCGTCCAGGGCAGCTTAATGATAGAAATATGTATAGTTGGCAAAGGGAATTGGAGATGAGTGCTGCGGCATTAGAGCAAGGAGCCGATGCTTATATTTGGCATATTATTGAAGAAAGAACAGACCATAGCTTGGCAGAGTTGACCGCCAACAACAGCCTAATACTTGCTCAATTAATTGTTGGCTTGCGGAAAGCGCAAAAATACCGAGATTTGATTCGGGCAAATGATGTGTTATCAGCGATCGCCTTCGCCGATTCCTTGACAGAATTAAATAATCGTCGTGCTTTAGAATGGGACTTACCCAGACAAATTCAAAGAGCTAAGATTCAAAAGACTTCCCTGAGTTTGATTTTTCTGGATATAGATCATTTCAAGAAAGTTAACGATACTCACGGACATGTAGTAGGCGATCGCCTCTTGCAGATGTTTTGTAAGCGTCTGCAAAAGAATCTGCGGTGTCAAGACACAGCATTCCGCTATGGTGGCGATGAATTTGTGCTTCTTCTGGGTAACACTACCAATGACGAAGCACTAGTCGTGGCCTCTCGTCTCAATCGCATAATCAGCGACGAACCATTTGTACTCAGCAATAAACTGGCAATTAATATCACAATTAGCTTGGGTGCAGCCTGTTTGTCAGATCAAGATGATCATCAAGGAGAGAGTCTGCTGCATCGTGCCGATCAATATCTGCTACAGGCTAAAACTGCTGGGCGTAATCAGATTATTGGCTCGAATTATTTATCTCGTGTCCCGCACCTAAAAGCTATTTCTTATTAAAAGTAGGCATGGGGCATTGTGTGGATGAGGAGGACAAGGGAGATAATTCCTAACTCCTAACTCCTAACTCAGCATGACAATCTTCTACCGAAGTACGTTGTCGCATGGCATTAACTAAAGCCTGGTAGCTAGACCAATTTTCTTGCAGTAAGGTTTTTGCTTGGAGGGCATGAAATCGTAGTTTCTGCTGATAAACAGATTCAGAAAAACCCAAAACTGTCAAGACTCCTATAAGCTTGTTTTTATCATCAGATCCACCCTCAGCATTATTAAAAACTAGGGTTTCAGCAGCAATACCCGCCATCCAAACAGTGCAGTAGCGGTCTAGCATTGGGGCACTGATTTTACCGACTTCTAGTTGAGATGCTAATTCGCCATCATCGAAGGTAACGCCGCCTTGCCCAGGTTGCCCCTGCTTCCAGGCTTCCCAAGCACTGAGTGTGTAACCGGTAATAGGAATACCCAGCAGGTAAGCAACCAAGAAATGCCCTGCTTCGTGGTGGACGATGCGATCGCGGTGTTCACTTGAAAAACCAGCAATCCAATCTAAAAATAAAGTACCACCCTTGCCTTGAAAGCTAAAACTATCAAAAGTCGCTATGCCTAAAATAGCAAAAGTAGCGATCGCTGGTACTGTTGGCGACAAGTTCAAGAATGGCCCTAATAATACCGATAAGGTGATGAGAAAGATAGATATTGCAACTAAATTTAGGTTAGTCTTGCTCATTGAGAGTTTTCTGAAATCTGCTTAAATCTTTCTTTATTATGAGGCAATGTCTACGACCGACGTATATGCAGCTTAGTTTTTGTATGAAGCTGATTGTAGCGATCGCTAGCCAAAAGATCCCTTTCAACTGCTGACTTTTCGATTCTAGAAAAACAACTCGCAGCCTAAAAACAACAAAAACGCGCGTTAATGCAACAACTAAACTAGATCAGCCCCTTACCCCTAAAAGTAAAATAAAATTATCCTCCACTTAAACCCCATCATGGCGATCGCAGAACTCGAACAACAACTCCTACAGCTTTCCCCCAACGATAAACTGTATATTATCCAACTCCTTGCCCAAAGCCTAACCAAACACAACACCCACCCAGACGAAGCCACCAAACTCTCAGATTCTAACCTAGTTCCAAACTTGTCACAGCAAAGACGCGATTAATAGGTAAATTAGGAATTTCTTTAGTATACATCCGAGCAGTTTGAGAGACTGGCTGCAATAGGTAACGTTGAACTAGTTCAATCGCTTGTATATTTGTATCCGGCACATCAAAAAACACTGGAGCATGAGGATTTTGTGCAAGCAAGGCTTGAAATAATGCTTCAGCAATCTGTTCGTCATTAGCAAACAGTGGCCCAATCCGAAAACCTGTATGGGCAGACCGGATAACTCCGTAACCAACAAGATATCCATTTTTGATAAACCCGAAAGCAGTACTTTCTGGCTGTTCAATCCAATGTCGCAGAAACAGCGATCGCTCAGAAGGAAAAAGTTGGCAATCGTAAGCCACCAACTCTTCAAAAGGCAACGTTTTCAATTCTACGATCCCAGCAGGCACAACACCGCCACCCACCCCTTCATAACGAATATGGTTATAAGCGATTTGGAAACCAGACTTTTCGTAGTTATCTTGTTGAGCTACTACGCCATCCAAGCCGATGTTACGGTCAGCACCCAGATAGTCCATTCCTGTCTTCCAAATTTTCATGCCTAACCCCTGCCTACGAAACTGGGGTTTCACAATGTAAAAACCTAGAAAGCCGAAGTGTTGATCGTAAGCAATAGCAGAAATGCACCCCGCCGGCTCACCATTCAACTCGCCCAAGAAAAAACCGTTCTCGTCAGTTTGATAAAAAGATTCGGCATCATACCTTCCTGGATTCCAACCTTCGGTTGCTGCCCAAGTAATCGCCAAATCTATTTCCGACCTGTTCATTGGGCGGACGATAAAGTTGTCAGTGGTCATAATATCTTGTTACTGCTAGGCTGTTAACTATTTAACTTCAGTTTCGCAAATTTAGTGATAACTCTTAATATTTTTATATTCATCTCTTAGTTCAAAACTAGAAATTTTGCAGATTGCAGACAGACCATAATAAAAATTGTTAAATATTTTATTAATTTTCATTAATGTGTCAAAGTTTTATAAAATAATTTATCACATTATTGTCCTTTTAAAATAATTGTGCCAATACTTTAAAAAGGCGATCGCACTTTCTCAAGTTCAAAGGCAAGCTTGCTAAGTTAGTTAATTATATTTAAGCTGGTTAACTTACTTGTTATTATTCTTAACGTTTTTAAGCGTAAAAATAGCAAATTAATTAGAGAATAATCCGTATTGATAAATAGGTAGACATAGCTAAACGTAAAACTGCTTTTTACTTATCAGTCGGCTTGTAGCGATCGCCTAATTTTTTCATCCCCCACTTAATTAAATTACTGGCATCAAAAGTTATGAAACCATACCTTTCCCAAAATGACCCAGACCCGACAAAACGCAAATCTTTGCTAGAGCGTAAGCAAGGAGAGTATGAATTTGATCACGACTTTTTACCGCCGATAGCGATGCTCAAAGATGTCCCCTCTATAGAGAATTTTTCTACCAAGTATATTGCTGAACGGACAATAGAGACAGCAGAACTGCCGATAAATATGTTGGCCGTTAAAACCCGTTCCTTGTGGGACCCTTTAGATGAATTGCAAGACTATGAAGACTATTTTCAAGTCTTGCCTAAACCTCATGTTATTAAAACATACCAAACTGACGACTCTTTCTCTGAACAACGGCTTTGCGGGGTAAATCCTCTTGTTTTACGCCAAATTAAGGCGATGCCACCCGACTTTGCGTTTACCATCCAAGAACTACAAAATAAGTTTGGAGACTCTATCAACTTGCAAGACAAACTTGCTAAGGGAAATCTATATGTAGCTGATTACAGACCACTTGCGTTCGTGAAAGGCGGTACTTACGAGAGAGGTAAAAAGTTTCTACCAACCCCCATAGCCTTTTTCTGTTGGCGCAGTTCTGGCTTTAGCGATCGCGGTCAACTAGTACCTATTGTCATCCAAATAAATCCTACAGCCGGGAAACAGAGCCAGATGGTCACACCTTTTGATGACCCTTTAGTCTGGTTTCATGCCAAGCTTTGTGTTCAAATTGCCGATGCTAACCATCATGAAATGAGCAGCCATCTTTGCCGAACTCATTTTGTCATGGAACCCTTTGCCATTGTTACAGCCCGTCAACTAGCCGAGAATCATCCCCTCAACTTACTCCTAAAACCGCATTTCCGTTTCATGTTGGCCAATAACGAATTAGGTCGCCAGCGTTTAGTAAACAGGGGTGGCCCCGTTGACGAATTGTTAGCTGGAACTCTACAAGAGTCATTGCAAATCGTCGTCAACGCCTACGAAGAATGGAGCTTAGATCAGTTTGCTTTGCCCACTGAACTAAAAAATCGGGGTGTGGATGATGTAAATAACTTGCCTCACTATCCTTATCGAGACGATGGGATGCTATTGTGGAATGTCATTAAAAACTTTGTATCTGAATACTTGAAAATTTACTACAAAACTCCCGCAGACTTAACAGAAGACTTTGAATTGCAAGCTTGGGCACAGGAATTAGTTTCTAACTCAGGCGGACGAGTTAAGGGTGTTAGTAGTACCATCGGAACATTAGAACAATTAGTTGACATTGCGACTGCGGTCATTTTTACCTGTGGGCCGCAACACTCTGCTGTTAACTATCCGCAATATGAATACATGACTTTCATGCCCAACATGCCTCTTGCTGCTTATAAACAAATTACACCAGAAGGCACTATTCCTGACCGCAAAAACCTAATATCATATCTGCCACCGCCCAAGCAAACTGCTGATCAATTGACAGTTTTATTTATCCTGGCAGCTTACCGTTATGACAGACTAGGCTACTATGACGACAAGTTTGAAGACAAAGAGGCTCAGGATGTCATAGTTACATTTCAGCAGAATTTGAACGGAGTAGAGCGGCAAATCGAACTCAATAACAAAAGTCGCTTAATAGATTACAGCTATCTGAAACCAAGGCTTGTTACCAATAGCATCAGCGTATAACAATCTTATCAGATAGGATGTCCCCCAAATCATCCATAATAAGCAGTTTGTAGTCAGTACTTTAGTCCCCAAATTTAGGACTAAAGTACTGACTACAAACGAACATTTTTTATTCAGCTTGATTAACCAGACATGATAAATAGTCACACAAAATTAAATACATTAAATTCAAAAATCAAATCGGACTGCTATACATTGTCATTGCGAGTTCAGCAAACCGAACACTTTGTAAATCCCTTTGGACACAATACGATTCGGTTAAGACAAGAGACGCGATAAATCGCCGTCACGACGAAAGATTGATTATTGCAGAGACGGCGATTTATCGCGTCTTTCCTCAATCAACAACGCGATATTTCTAATTATTTTGCATTGCTGCGCCAAGTTTTTTGAGATTTTTACGAATAGCAACACTACGAAGATGATTAACACCCCAAACTCGTTCACAAATATCTAAAGCTTGCAGATAAAGGGGTTTTGCTTCGCTGTAGCGTCCTGTTTCACGATAGATTTCTGCTAAATTGTTGAGACTTTCGGCAACATTAGGATGATTTTCTCCCAATAGGTGCTTATCAAGTTCTAAGGCTTTTATACATAAGGGTTCCGCTTCACTATAACGCCCCTGCTCCCTGTACATATAACCAAGAGCATAGATAGTATCTGCTAAAAGCGGATGCGCCTCTTGCAATAGACGCTGCTTAAGTTCCAATGACTGTAAAAACAAAGATTCGGCTTGATTGTAGCGTCCTTGAGCGCGGTATATTAAACCTAAATTGTGCACATCTGTAGCAACATCAGGATTTTCTTCTCCCAAAAATCGCTTATCTAATTCTATTGCTTGTTGTGACAAAGGTTCAGCTTCACTGTAGCGTCCTTGATGATAATAAAGTAGTGCTAAATTATTCAATATCAGAGCAAAAGAAGGATGATTTTCGCCAAGCAGAAGTTTTTCGAGTTCTAATGATTGCAGATACAAAGGTTCTGCTTCGTCATAACGTCCTTGTTCATCATATAATAATGCCAAATTGTTGAGACTAGCGGCAACATCGGCATGATTTTCTCCCAACAGACGTTTCCTCAGTTCCAAAGCTTGTTGATAAAAGAGTTCTGCTTTACTATATTGTCCAATAGATTTGTAAAGTCCTGCCAGATTGTTAAGGCTAGTAGCGAAAGAGGGATGATTGTCTCCCAACAGGCGTTTCCTCAGTTCTAAAGCTTGTTGATATAATGGTTCGGCTTCGCTGTAGCGTCCTGTTACACGATATAATCCTGCTAAATTGTTGAAACTAGTAGCTAAATCTATCTGCAAACCTAATTCATTTTGCAATTCGATCGCCTGACGCGAATACTTTATTGCTAATTCCTGTTCTTCTTGATAATTCTGAGATTCACCCCGATCTAACCTGGTGCAGTAAATATCACCCAGCCTGGCATATAAAGTAGCTAAACTGGCGTCTTTAACTCCTCGTTCCTGTTCTACCTTCTCAATTAAACCTTGCAAATCTTGGATGGGCAAGAAAAAGTAATTATCTTTATTAGTATCTGTGCTGGCTAATTCTGTGTCTCGAAAAACAAAACGTATCGATTCTAGTTCTTTACCAGGAATAGCATTTGTCTTTTTAGAGACAAACCGGAAAACACCGTTGCACCAACTCCAAAAATCAGGAGCTTTTTTAATTAAGTTGATTAAAATTTGGTTAGTTACCCAAAGCACGATCGCAAAAGGAAATTCGCGCAATCCTTCCCTTGTCCACTGTAAGTAACCAAAAAATTTCTCCTGTTCTGATTGTTCTTTCCCCAATCTCAGAAAATAAAGTTGCTCGGCACCCGTCACAGTGATCACCCCTGGATGACGCTGACGGAGATATTCTTCTTGTTGTACCAATTGATTAAGAGCAGCTTTTAAACTCGGTTCTTGACGTGCTAAAGTCACGCGATATGGACGAAAGGTAGGTTGTAGTTCGGCTTCATACTGAGCAATAATGTCATCCCGAAAGTTAGTATCATCGCAAACCGCAATCAGTAAATTCAATCCCCGTTTTTGAGCTTCAATAGAAACAATTAAATCATCATAAGCATCTTCATTTTCTCCCCCATCCTCTGAAAATCCTTCATTTAACATTAATGGCTCCCTGTCTTCTCAAGCTTTCTATAATAATTGGATGAACATCATACCAAGTTTCCTCAGTGCGATATTCTAGAACATACAGCCCATGTAGCAAATCCAAAAATTCTGCTTGTTTGGGGTCATTGGGCATAAATTGCTCGTAAATATTTTGTAAAATATCTATATCAACTTTTCCTAACCGGATGGAAAAATCATTGCGGATTTTATTAATTGCTTGAAGTAAAATTTTATCATCAATGATAACTTTTCCTTTTGGATTTCGTCGGATCATCCGCAAACAAATGCGGCAGCATTCTTTAGAAATACGAATTAACTCTCGCAATACACCCCCACTGTAAATCACAATTTTTTCAGCAGTCTCTGGTGCTATCAATTCACTAGAAATCCGCTTTTGTAAAACTTCACTGAGAATCTTTGTTGCTTCAGGGCGAGGTTTAGCACCAAGAAAGCGATTGTTACCTTTCTCAAAAATTTTTAAGACAGGCATTGTTACAATCTGGTCGTTAGTTTCAGTAGTAATGATTGTACTGATAAATGTTTCCCGAAGTACAGAGATCGGGATAGTGTAGATAATTTGAAAGTTAGGTTGACAGAGAGCTTTAATGTTATCTCTATAAATTTCGTTAACTCTTCCTAAGTCAAGTTTATCTAAATCATCAATAATTACTAAAACGTTTTGTTTAGTTGCAGCTTGAATTAGAGCAGCAATTTCATTAATTCTGGCAACTAAATCTGATAACTTGCGTTCAAATTCTTGCTTAATTTCATCTCGAACGCTAGCATCAGCTTTTAATTTAGAACTAATCAACTTTAAGAGGTCAAAACCTATACTGGCTTCTGCCTGCAAATTTAATTCTTCAGTGCGAGTACGGGTAGCAAACCACTTATAAAGAGCTTCTTTAGTAGATTGAGGAATATCAACTTGGCGGGCTTCTGCCTCAGTCATTAAATTAACTGCGATCGCAAACAATATATTAATATGGTTAACCGCCGACATTTCAATTTTGTCAGCAATAGAGAATAGAACAACAAAATATTTATTTTGAATTTGTCTGCTAAACTCAGCTAACAAAGTGGACTTACCACATCCCCGATGTCCTGTAAAGACAATTTTGCCATCTCCATTAGGACTATCTTCCACTAATTGGTTAAGGTCTGCAATTAAATCATCACCATATTCGACTCTAAATCTTTCCATTTCGTTCTGTTCCATCAACGGAAACAGCTCGAGATTGCTGTATGCTTCTTGAAAGGAGTTTAATAATTCTTGAGACATTGGACAGTGCCATAAATATGCTAACTATTCATATAATGGCTCATGATTTTTGAAGCACAAGTTGAGGTAATGTCTAGGATAGAGTATGCCTACATAACTTCTCAAATTCCCTTAATAAATAACTACTAAGTGAGCGGTATATTATGTCTTAAAAAGAGATACTCTAATTCCCAAATTTCAACCTATCAATAAGTAACAGAGGTCAATAATTAATAAGACTGAATGATAGATTATACATTAGATAATTCAGACTGAATGATAGATTATACAGATAACATCCTGAAAGCTACTTAACACATAAATAAAATAAAATTTTCAGTTATAAAAATAAATTTTTAGTGTGCTTCGTCTCATCTCCCTCTAGCCAACGCAATAGGTAGCTGTTGTTACTATTAGTTAGTAATCTGTCAAAGAATAATTGACGAGTACATTCTTTGTAGAGACGGCGATTTATCGCGTCTCTCTAACGTGTCAGACGCGATAAATCACGTCTCTTTAACGTGTCAGTGTTTCAGACGCGATAAATCGCGTCTCTACATGAGGGCTTTCTAGCTTATCTCAAGCATATTGGGATAAAACTGGTAACTTGTGTGTACACCGTTTAGGAGAGAGGTCAAAATTGTACCTCACTAGGTCGAGAACCGCTATAGCCCTCTTCTGTCACTCTCCGGCGTTAGCAAGTAGTAACTAAGTGAAATTATCCAGAAGCATAACAAGGTTTAAATTGATTCATTTCACTAATTAATTGATTGAATCCCAGCAATAAATTAGAATTGGGGAAAATATGTATCCAGGGATAAATCAACCAAAATAGTAAGAGTGGTTGGGCAATGAGACGCAGATTATTTAAAGTATTCTTCCATCCGCATTCATGGTTCCATTGTTGATGATTAGAAAAATCAACATCACTATTTTCTTGTACCTCAGTTTCAATTTGACGAGATTTATTTAAGCCTAACAAGGCTGGAGAATTTAAACTATGGTAGCAACTGTTGGGTGAGCATCTCTTGCCAAATGTTTCAAGATTTGTAATTCTACATCCATTGCCCTATTTACCTTTCAGGGTTTTATTTTTTTATTCTTTTATTCAGAATACCCGGAAAGTGACAGAAGAGGG
>NZ_WBKM01000046.1 GCF_015714725.1 Nostoc sp. WHI | reverse complement strand
AGGATAGTTCACTACTATCAGGTGGTGAACTATCTACCTCTACTGCTGGAACATCATTGTTAGTTGTGGTTGAAGAATCAGTTGATTCTGGCTCGGAGTCAGAATTAACTGATTCTTCAACCGCTTTATCTGATGATAAATTACTCGAACTATTCTCCGTTATTGTTGAAGCTTTTTTATGAAAAATCTTCAGACCACTGGCCGCTAGTTCTACCCCATGACCTTTAAACACATCAGAAACATCGTCATAAGAGTAGCCAGCATCTAACATATCTTGAATAGGTTTAGCCAAACTGAGGACTAAATCAGACAGGCTGATAGTCTTAGGAGTTGCCGCTTTCTGTTTGAGACTGGTTTGAATATCTTCTATTTTCGACAAAGGAACAGCTTTCGGTTTGCGAGACATAGCCACCAGTAGTAACAAACCATTCCATTGTAAAAAATTGTGGTCAGAAAAAGTTTAAGTTTTTTGTCGTGATGTGACGAATATCAATAAAAGAGGGTTTGTATCCTCGTGAGGTAGACTAGTCTAAAAAAGCAGTTACCCATGAATCAACACTCTGATATCAAAGGGTGTTGGCAGCATTGTTAAATAGACCCTGCCCTCGGTTACACTCTTGTTGTTGCACAGAGTCAATCGTAGGTCGCCCAAGTCTCGTACTCCCCCCGTCTTTCGTTGTGCCTCCTGGCTCTCGTTACCTCAGTCCTGTCGTGGGGGCATAGGCAACCAATACGCCGTAACGCACTACGTGCTACTTTTACCTTCGGTAAAAGCGGCGTGGTTGCTTGTTGGGGGTGTCCCCCAAACCCCCGAAAAACCATTCTTTTCAAGGGGTTAATAAGTCAATAATAAGTTCCGGGTTATTCGCCTACCTGCGTGGCACTGCGTGCCAGCGCAGCTACAGCGAATAACCCGGTGAAAAATAAAGATTCAGATAGCTAAACACCTAACTAATTATGCAGCCTGACCCCCGTACAAACCTCAGTAATCAACTAGCTGACACATTAACCAATCGGTCAGTAGCACCAGATGAAAAGCGAGAAATAACCATTACGTTTAGGGCTAGCTATGCCGAGAAAGCTAGACTAGAACAACGGTGCAGTGGAGTGGTGCAAAGCGACTATATTAGAGCGAGATTATTTGATTACCCTCTACCACATCCTAAGTTAGTCATTCCCGAAGTTAACCGACAGGCTATCTATGAGTTAAAGAAGATTGGTAACAACCTGAATCAGCAGACCAGAGCTATTAACGAAGCTGTGAAAATTGGTAGCCAACCTTTGACTAACGAGGTGAAATCATATCTGAGAACTATTGAAGAACTGACAGCACTTTTATCACAAACTCGCCAAGCACTCACTCAAGCATCGGTAGAAGGGCAGAGCAATGATTACCAAAATAAAAGCTAATAAATCATTTCGTGGCACTACTAAATATGTAATAGAGAAAGAGAAAGCCAAAATTATTGGTGGAAATATGTACGGTTATTCTACCAATTAACTGGTAGAGCAGTTTACCCTATCAGCCCATCTTAACCCCCAACTTAAAGACCCCTGCTATCACTTAATGCTTAGTGTACCGAAAAATGATAGAACGCTAAATGATGACGAATTAGCTAATCTCTCTCAACGTCACTTGGCATCAGTCATTGTGCTGTCGCAGCTTAAAGGTGATGAATCCCAAGTTAAACAGCCAGATAAAAGGATAGCTGATACCAAACTAAACCAGCTAGTTGATGAATTTATTGAGACAGAACTACCAGCTTATGACTTCTTTATAGCGCGGCACTCAGACAAAGAACACGACCACACCCACATTGTTGCATCTAGAGTTAATAACCTAGATGGTAAATCTATCCGCACTTGGAACAATTACGCCCATTCGGAACACTCCGCCCGACTGCTAGAGCGAGAATTTCAGCTAACCCAAATCCCAAGTAGTTGGGAGAGCAAGCAAAAGGCTATGACTCGTAATCAACTGGAACGAGTCGAACTTTTGGGACTTCCAGGCGAAGAAATAATGCGACGGGCGATTGAGCAAGTGGCAGTAAATAAACCCACAATGCCCCAACTAATTGAGCGTTTATGGAGAGAGCATCAGGTTAAAGCTATCGTCAGTTATTACGGTCACGGCGGGGTTAGGGGTATTAAGTTTGGCATTGATATTGGCTCAGTTAATGAAGATGGTTCGCCCCGACTACTATGGAAACAGGGAGGAAATCTCAATAAATATAAGTGTTCTTTTAAAAAGATTCAAACAGAATTAGGCGTAAGCTATGACCCCAAACGGGACGACAGCGAAATTCAACGCCTGACTAAAATGTTAGAAAATGCTCAATTTATGGGGAATCATCGGCAGAGAATAGACTATTCATCGTCCACTAAAGCTATAGATAATCTCCAAAACTCTGCTAATCAATCTGAATCCATGTCGGAAATGAAATCTTCACTAACTTCTGAGCAAGCATTGGAGTTATATAGGCAATACAGTACTGGTAGTGAACGTGAATTAGTCACAGACCGAGATAAAGCAGTTGCAGCCAAAGCTCTCACCGATGGTCAACCTGCCCATGAGGTTGAAGAAATTTTAAAAGCCAGCCCAGCCTTATGGAGCCAGGAGGAAGCTAGAGCATTGGTGTTAATTGCTGAATCTAATTTAGCATCACAACAACTTAAATCTAAATTATCACCCACAGAACAACAGCAACTCAAGCAGGAATTGTTAACTGTAGCTGTGCCTATCGCTGTGGGTATAACCAATCATATTCTCAAAGATAGTGGTGAAGATAGTCTGAGATTTAAACAATCTACTTTGATAAAACAGGGTAAAGAATTAGTGTATACACATGATACAAGGGGTGAAATATTTCGTGTAGCAGTGGATAAAGTTCATCAAGGTAAGTTAGAGTATTCACCAATTCATGTCGGAGAAGTATTGAGAGAAGATATTGACCTTTGGCACAAAGCATCAGAGGTATTATCAGAATACCTCCAGCAGACACAACCACTTCAAGAGACACAGCCTGTTCGTGAAACAAGGAGTAGAGGATTGTCTTTGTAGATATTGCCGGATAGTTACTTGAGTTGTGATCATAGTAGTCTAAATGAATTATTGAGATTTTATTCAGAAAATATTACCAAAATATTTTTTAGTTTCACGACAGATGTCAACTACATATTGAAGAGTTTCAGCATGAATATTACTACCAGTACACAGCATTTATCATCAAATAATCAACCGATAACGCCGACGGATTCTCTACAATATCGTGCAATTGGGCGGCTATGGGGAAGATATGTTCCTGACCAGGAGCTTTCAGTAATATTTTAATACTAAAATAGTATAGCGATTCTCATTTAAATGAGGTACATCGGTAGGGGCGCACAGCACCCCTGAAGAGATATATCTTCAGATGTGGTTAATTATTTTATGTGTACTTCTCTGTGCAGTAACTGCTATATCAAGCAAGAACAAGAAAAATCCAAAATGAAAATTTAACAGCAAAGCCGCCTTCAGTTAGCTCTTAATGCCGATTTGCGAGCAAATTGGGCTAATTAAAAAATAACTTTACTAGTAAATTTTATAGATTAAAAAATTAAGTGTTTATGTCAGACATAATATCAGGATTGTGGACTAATTTTTTTACATCGGGATCATTTATTCCACATGGGCACTGCTATCTATGGCAAACGAATTTAGTTTGGTTACACATATTATCTGATGCTTTCATTGCACTAGCTTATTACTCGATTCCAGCTACACTCTTCTACTTTGTTCACAAGCGACAGGATTTGCCCTTTGATTGGATTTTTCTGTTGTTTAGTGCTTTTATCGTAGCTTGCGGCACCACTCATTTAATAGAGATTTGGACGCTTTGGCATCCAACCTATTGGGTATCAGGGTTTGTCAAAGCAGTAACTGCACTAATATCTGTAATTACAGCAGTACAACTTGTACCTTTAGTTCCCCAAGCACTGGCACTTCCTAGCCCTGCTCAACTAGAACAAGCAAATCAAGAACTTCAAACACAAATAGGCGAACGCTTACGGGTAGAGAAGGAACTGCGAAAATACCAGAATCATCTCGAAGAAATGGTTGCTGTTCGTACCAATGAAATTACCAAGACAAATGAGCAATTACAACAAGAAATCCTTGAACGCCAACGCATCTTAGAAATTCTTCGACAAAGTGAAGAACGTTACCGTTACTTGGCTGAGGCAATTCCTCAACTTGTATGGACAACTAATCCTAACGGTGAATGTGATTTTTTTAATCAAAATTGGTGCGAATACACTGGGCTAACATTAGAGCAGTCCTTGGGTTCTGGTTGGTTGACTGCATTGCATCCAGATGATATCCAAAATGCTGATGAAGTTTGGTCTAATGCTGTAAAAAATAGCACTATATATAATAATGAATATCGCTTTAAACGGGCTTCTGATGGCTCCTATCGTTGGCAGCTAGCGCGAGGTTTACCACTCAAAGATGAGCAAGGTATTGTAGTAAAGTGGTTTGGAACATGTACAGATATCCACGAACAAAAACAAATACTTGAAGAACGGGCACACCTGCTGGAATTAGAACAAATAGCACGAGCTAAAGCAGAAACAGCCAATCGAATTAAAGATGAATTTTTAGCCGTCCTTTCTCACGAATTACGCACTCCACTAAACGCAATTCTCGGCTGGGCAAAGTTGTTGCAAACCGGCAGGTTAAACCAAACGAAGACATCTGAAGCACTAGCCACAATCGAGCGGAATGCCAACTTACAGGTTCAACTCATTGAAGACTTACTGGATATCTCCAGAATTTTACAGGGCAAACTGACGCTGGATATTACGAAGATTAATCTAGAGTCTACAATATTGTCTGCACTACAGACAATGCGTTTAGCAGCACAAACAAAATTAATTGAGGTAAGTACAGTATTTGAACCCCTTATGGGGGAAGTTATGGGCGACTCTACTCGTTTGCAGCAAGTCGTCTGGAATCTCCTTTCTAACGCTGTAAAATTTACACCCAAGGGAGGAAAAATACAAATGCAATTAAAGCAAGCTGATGGCTATGCTCAAATCATAGTTAGCGATACAGGTAAAGGAATTAGCGCTGAGTTTTTGCCATTCGTGTTTGATTACTTCCGCCAAGCAGATAGTAGCTCTACAAGAAATTTTGGTGGATTAGGATTGGGATTGGCAATTGTGCGTAATATCATTGAGACACATGGCGGCATTGTTAAAGCAGATAGCCACGGTGAAAACAAAGGGGCAACATTTACTGTTAGTTTGCCGCTTCTGCAAGATGAAAACCCAAGCCCGACGGATGAACAAAATGACCCTGTATTCTTAACTTCTAAGTCTTTACCTCTCACTGGCGTTCGGATTTTAGTTGTCGATGATGATGCTGATTCGCTAGATTTTGCTGCTTTTGTATTAGAGCAAGATGGGGCTTTTGTTATCGCTTTATCTTCCGCTTGTGAAGCATTAAAAGCCCTAGCAGAGATAAAGCTAGATGTGTTGGTCAGCGATATTAGTATGCCCGATATGGATGGCTATATGTTAATACGTCAAGTGAGAACTTGGACACCAGAACAAGGTGGACAAATTCCAGCGATCGCCTTGACGGCTTTTGCTAGAAACGAAGACCAGCAAGAAGCACTAAAAGCTGGGTTTCAGATGCATCTATCTAAGCCTTTTAATCCAGAAGAATTAATTTCAGCCATTGCTAAACTTGTTGAAGCACAAGTGTCAGCAATTACCTAAAAAAGGACTTTTTACTTTTAATAAAGCCTCAGCTATTATGTACAAATCGACACTTTTATGTGAGTAGACTTGTATCAAGTTAGGTTAATCACTTATAATTCCTGCTATAACTCCGCCAACGGTACGTTTTTACTCCCCTCCTGGCAAGCCTACTCTATATACACAAGTCGAAAAATTCTCTAGCCACATTTTTGTCAGAGTGAAATTCTCACACTCACCGACATCCCGCCCTGAACTTCAGTTCAGGGCTGATAGCGAAAGTCCACTTGAGTGGACTTGGGCTATGAGACTCGGAATTCATTCCGAGGCGGGATAGAAACGCAGTGTGAGATTTATTATACTAAAAACGGTTTGAAACTTGACTTTTCAATAATAGTTAAAAGTCTTATTAAACAAAGCTTCCAGCCGCTCAAGCAAAAGTCCAGCTATTAGCCGTTTTCAGTATATTCTCTTCTGTCCATTAAGGAACATGAACCACATCAATAGCCCCCATATTCTGGGGGTATTTTTATGGCGTTAGTTGTCGGCATGAGCGCCGGGGCATCAATGAATTGATAAGACTTTGACAGCTACATTACACGTAATAGCCCAAATGTGTAGTGCTGCATGATTCAAGAGCCAAGACGATAAGCCAACTATAAAATTTACGGACTTTAGAAGTATTTTATTTGCACTGATATTCAAAAACTTTCCGCAAAAGATTTTAATTGAGGATGTTATGTGGAAGAATTCTATATAATCAGCTTAATTAAGGTAGTTAAACGGAAAAATTCCCTATAATACCGGAATATGAATGTTATATAGAAAAATTTTGTATAATCACCCTCTAAAGGGTAGTTATGTAAAAAGTTTCCGCATAATAAATAGTTATGCCGATTGAGTTATGAGTTGGGCAATCGCTTGAATCTTGTCCGTCAAAGCCTAGAGCTTAGGTTGCTCGAAGATATTGGTAGAAGCTAGGTGAGATACTGATTATTAAGTGGTGTAAGAACAACCGCTAAATTAGCTGCTTGCTCTCTCAGTTACTAAAGTAGTATATTGTAGTATATGTTGAGGGATAAAAGCTAGCAGTATGATCATCCGACATGATGTTCCAGACCAAAACTCCCTGGTTAATGAAGATGATTACCCAGGCATTATCACTTTTTTCAAGGGCGACGGTGCAGGAACACTTATCACTCCATTATGGATTCTCACTGCTGCACATACTGCAAGAAATATCCCGGATAATCACACGATATTGATCGCTAACAATAACTACATCATTGAAACAATTGTGCCACACCCAGATTTTGTGGGAGAGCAACCGGGAGATGTAGACGATATTGCACTAGTCAAACTTAATTCACCTGTCAATAAGATTGGTACATTTGACTTGTATGAAGGTGAAACCGAATTGGGGCAAGAAGTGCTGCTACTGGGTCGAGGCGACTATGGTAATGGACAGCTCGGCACAATCGGGACAGATAAGAGGCTTCGCAAAGCCACAAATTTGATTGATGAAGTGGACGACCATTGGATTAAGTTTCGCTTTGATGCACCCCCAAATTGCACCTCAATTGAGGGAGTATCTGGGATTGGTGATAGTGGTAGTCCAGCCCTGATCGATGAACAAGGCAAACTTCTAGTTGCAGGTGTAAGTTCCTGGCAAGACCATGAGGATGAGGCGTATGGGCTTTACGGGGCAGTTGAATATTATACAAGAGTTTCACGATACACTGCATGGATTTGCTCAGTGTGTGAGAGTTAATGGATCGCTTCGGCTTTGGGGCATAACAACCCAGTGGAGCGGACGTACAGAGCCTTCATGCTTCACTTTTGTCATTATGCAGCTTGAGTTACTGGTGAGCGTATAACTTGAAAATCGCTACTAAGATGCAGTTGAGCCACCCAACCATCTCATTTTACACCGACAGGATCAAGTTACACGTTAGAGCCATTACGTGTAATTGCTGCCTATATATATTGATCTAACGCGATCGCTTTTTTGGCATTGAGCCGACAATCGTGTAATTTGGGGATATCATAACAGTACAGTTTTGTCATAAATAGACCTAAATCCACGGATAACACTGGATTCAAAAGTTATGAGGATCAAAGACCAAGACTCAATAAGAGAAATAATAGCTGCTTGTAAAGTAACGCCAAGTGAGTATCTTGAAAGCGAAGAAATTGAATTTAAAGAGTATAGGGATACTCAAGCACTGCATAATGCTAAAGATTTAGCTGAAGAAGTTTCAGCATTAGCCAATTTTCGCGGTGGAATTATCATTATTGGAATTAAAGACAGTTCTAATGTAGTTCATAAAAATTGGATCAGTCAACTTGTTGGTTTTGAACGTGGGGACGTTATTGAAATTGAGCAGCGTCTAAAAGGAAAGCTAAAACCATCTCTGGAAATATATGTTGAATATTTAGACTTTGAAAGTAAGTTTTATTTGATTATTCATGTTCCACATCGACGAGATTCTTTGATAACCACATCAAGTGGTAAGGTTTGCATTAGAGATGGAAGATCAAGCCGTCCTATGGAGCCTGATGAAGTGAGGACAGCAGTAAATAATTTACAAAATTATGATTGGAGTGCAGATTTATTAGATTTAAATGTGATTGATTGCTTAGAAGCTAGTGCATTGGATGAAGCTTATGAAGATTATTGTAGTAGAAAAAATTATCCTGTAGAATCTCAGCCTAATAAATCTGCTTTCTTAGAGGCAATTGGGGCTACAAATAACGGATATCTCACAAAAGCTGGACTATTATTTCTGGGCAAATCGGATTTTATAAGACAATGGCTAGGCATTTACGAATATAGATTTAGTTGCAAAACCAGATCGGGAAAACTTCTTCTAAATAAGGTATGGGAAGAATGTATTTGGAAGTCTATAAAGTTCGCTAAACAAGACTTTAGCATCTGCAATGAAAATCAAGAAATTAAATTTAAAGATAAAATTTATAATGTACCGGTTCTTGATGATATTGCATTTCACGAAGCCTTTATTAATGCTATTGTCCATAGGAATTATTCAATAGATGGAATGATATCTGTTGATTTTGATTTTGCAAAAATAACTATTACTAATCCAGGTAGCTTCTATGGTGGAGTTACATCAGAAAATATTGTAATTCATCAGCCAAGACATCGAAATAAAGCTTTGGCTAGACTCCTGATGCAGTTTCAGCTTGTTGATAGAGCTGGAATGGGTGTTAAGAGAATGGGTCTAGGTTCTTTAATATATGGAAGGGAATTTCCGAAGTTTGGAGAATCATTTGATTGTGTAGAAGTTGCTATGCAAGCAGAATCAGTTTTGCCAGGAATATTTGTTTTAGTACAAGCTAATCCTGATACCTATGGGTTAATCGAATTGATTTTAATTAATAGTCTGTATAGGAAAGGAGTAATTTCTGTGAATGAAGCTCAGAAAAAGATTCGCTCCCTTTCAACAAATGCTTGGATATCTTTAAAAGAGTCAGTTGAGAGTATAGAACAACTTGAGTTTTGCGGAAGTAAAGATGGAGTTTATATACGTGTAAACCCTAAATGGAATGAATTCTTCGATATAAGAAAAACTTTTTCTGTGACAACAACTTCAACAAAACACGTTAAATTGTACGATTATTTAATTGAATTTGGAGAAGCATCAAATGATGATCTAACAACTCTCCTAGAACACAAGAATAGTACTTACACAAGCAAGTTTCTCAAAGATGCAGAATACGTTTATCGTATTGGTAGTTCAAGAAACTCACGTTGGCTACTTAAAAAAGATGGAAGTGAAAAATAAAAAATTTTATGTAATCATTGATTTTTCCGCCTACTGTAAGGCACATTCAGCAAATCAATCGCCCGTTTCTTAGCTGCTTCCCCACGCCGATCATACTTACTTGTAGTATTTGGCGACGCATGACCTGCAAGTTTCGCTATGGTGACGATATCTGCCCCCGCATCCAATAAATTACCAATAAAAGTTCTTCTAAAATCATGAGGTGTAAACGCATCCACATCAGCTTTTTCCCCGCGTCGTTGCAATGCTCGCAACACCCCCTGCTCACTCATCCGCCTTGGTATAATTTTCTTTGCCTTATTTAGGGGATAAAATAGTGGGCCTGGTGCTTTGCCCCGAATCAGCAGCCAATCAGCAACAGCTTGCACACTAGCTTCAGGTAAGTAGACAATTCGTTCCTTCCGCCCCTTAGCTTCACGTATTGTTAGTGAACGACTACGCGGCTTAAAATCGCTTAAATCAAGAAATGTTACCTCACTGCGACGTAACCCTACCGTCAAAACGGCAAGCAGTGCCGCATCTCTCCTTCCCAATGTTGAGTCATCTTGAATACAATCTGACCAAAGTGCTGAAATTTCTTCAGGATCGATTTCTCGCCCTTTCAGCAAACTCTGACCCCGCACGGACTCAATATCAGCCGCTCGTCCATACTCATCCGTGGACATTAACCCTAACCGCCAAGCTTCCTTGAGCGTCCGCCGCAATGCACATAGCATTTTGTTCGCCATCGCTGGGCTATATTTTTCCATCAGCACTGACCTCACCGCAGCAGTATGCTGGTAACGCAACTTTGACCAATCCAAAGTGCTTGCATCACAACTGCCATTAGTCAGCAGTTGGGCGATCGCGTTGAGCGCTTCCCGCATCGTCCGCCGGGAACCTTCACCTAGACTGTTAAGGTAAACTTCAGCTGGGTGTAAAGTTAGCGGTACTGGTTCAGTTAACGCTAGCGATTCAGGATTGAAGTTATTTTTAGCGATCGCTTTGGTGTTCACGGGCTGTCTAGTAGGTGCTTTGAAATAGATCCTCCCTCAAATGTGGCTTGCTGTATACCTCCTAGCCCCTACGGATTGCGAGAATGAACTTTCTCTACACCTATTTGCGTTAGAAGGCTTTCCAAACCTAGATATTGTGTCTGTGTCTGCTATTGGACTGATTGCTACTTTAGTTTTTTAGCCAAATTAGCTAAACGAGTAATGCTAGAGCGAATGTTACCTGCTTCCTTGCGGCTCTTCAGCCGTTTTTTGGCTTCTTTTAGTACTTGTTTCATGACTGTATCTTTTTCTTTGCAAGTAACATAAAAAGCTTCCAACAGCGTTTCAACTGTGATTTTTTCTTGGTTGCATAGATCATCGAGTTCTTGCTTGATTGCAACTTCCAAACGGACAGGTACTCTAGGCGCAATTTCAGGGAAGTTCGCTAGTTGCTCTTCTAATAAAGTGAGTTCCGAAACGGAGCTATCAGCAGTCGAGGTCACGTTAACATCACTTGTAGGTGAATCCTGCTGTTGTGGAGCTAACACATCTTCTCGTGGTGCAACTGTTGGTGCAACCGCTCTATTTCTGATTTCATCTAGAATATTCATGTTTTCACCTATTTGTAAAATTTATTACGCTGTTTCTAAGGGAATTAATTTGGCATATTCTTTTGACAAAGCTGGCCTGAGTCGTTGAGCTAAGACATGAATCGTATATTCAAGATTTGGCTGCCCCAAGTCTGTTGGCGCAACCCGTTGGTTGATGGCATTTTTGAATACATCCGATTCCAAAATATGCGGCAACATCAAATCCGACCCTATCAACTGCCGCATGGTATCGATACTGGTTTTAGTAGCGTTTGTTGGATGCAAACCAGTCCACCGTGCGCGAAATGGCACTACACCCAGTAGTTCACCATAAGGTAGGGCTGCTTTAAATTCTTTAATTAATTCCATAGTCCGCAACAGCGATTGCACTCCCTTGACGTTTGACTCTGCTGGAATCACCCATCTATCGCCAGCACCCAAGGAAGTCTGCGCTAAATGTGAACGTTCTGGGGGTGGGTCTACAATTGCCACGCCAAAATTACTCACAATTGGTTGCAGGCGATTCCTGAGAATAAACAGACTTAGCCCACTGGAGGCCAATTTATAGTTGGCGCTCTCCAAGCCATCATCGGAAGGAATTAAGAACAGGTTGGTATTGTTAATGGTACGGTCGCCCAGTTTAACGTCAGGTACAGGCGCAATGGCATCAAGAATTTTTGTTTTCTCTTCCGGTTGTGTCAGAACTTCCAGTAATGTTGGGGTATCAGGCTGCACTTGTACCCCTAAGAAACTGGTCAAGCTAGATTGAGGGTCGCAATCCACAAACAAAACGGGAATTCCCAAGCGACCTAAATACCTGCCCAGCATCAAGGCTACCGTAGACTTTCCCTGACCCCCAGCCAAGCCCAAGGAGACGACTGTTGGCGGATTTAGCATAAAACAATTACATAAAAATACTAAAGTACAATGTCACCAATATACTAATCTACTTTTGTAGAATTGTACTTTAGTGCAATTTTACTTTTGTACAAAAGTAAAATTGTATTTTAGTTAAAGTGTAATTCTCCAGACCATGCTCCCTCTAGCTCAATGTCGTTTAACTATCAAATCCCGACGTGAGAGCGATAAAATTAATCGTGATGTATAACTAGCCTATTCATAATTCAAATCAGATTTGAACTCCCAACTATGCCAAACCAACGACATTTAGACTTGTTGCAAAATTCAAATTGTACTACCTGGAATGAGTTTAGATTACAAAACCCTGAATTCACACCTGACCTTAGCAATACTAATCTTTCTGATAAAGACCTTAGTTATAGAAATTTGAGAGGAGCAAACCTCAGCAATGCTGACTTGAGAGGAGCATATTTAATGGAAGTAGATTTTAGCAACGCTGACTTGAGAGGATCTGACTTTAGCCCTTTTCCGATTATCAGTCCACCAAATCGCTATAGTTATGGCAATCTTTCTGGGCAAGAAGTACTCACCCCAAAACAATCAGACCTCAGCTTTGCAAATTTTACTAACGCAAACCTTGTTGGTGCAAACCTTGCTGAAGCAAAATTCTGGAAGACGACCATGCCCAACGGAGAAATAAAATTTAATTATTAAATAATTCCAGATAGTTTCTTTATTACCGCTATCTCGCCAAACTCATCAGAGCCTGTTCACGTCGCTAAGACGACTTAGTTCAACAGATCCCTAAATTTTTATTTTCGGATCTTCAGTTTGAGAAGGAGGATCAAATATCAGACCAATGTTTTGAGGGAGTCCAGGTTTTATGGAAACCTTGTTCTTCTACGACCGCCAAACAAGGAGGCATTAAAAATTCCTCAATAATCGCAATAACTTCAGGCAATGAAACCTGTTCTGCTTTTAGCTGCCCCTTCTTAACAAAAGCTATCCATTGTCTTCGTTTATCGTTATCTTCAGCAAATTCTGATGTCAGGGCAAAGGGTAGTGTTGTTGGCAACGATGTTCTGCGTCGATTAAATGTGTTTTTAAGAGCTTCGTAAAGAATACCTCCCTGAAATTCAAAATGTTGACAAAGAAACCAGATGTCATAAAAATCTTTTAGTCGGCTGTTTCTTATGCCAAGAGTAACCATTGCCTGGAACTTTTCAGCAATTACTGTCTCACGAGGATAAACAAGCAAAGAAGGTGCTGGTAAATTTAGGATGGACGGAAATTCAGCTTCTTCAGCTATTGGTGTAACTGCATCACCAAATGCAATATCTACTTGAACCGAGATATTAGTAGAAGCCAGTTTACCTGTTAGCTTAATTCTTATCCCTTCATACTCTTGTTCTTCCTTTATTTTTTCTCCCGTAACAGTTTCTTCCAGAAAAACAATGCCATCTTGGTCAAACGAAATGCGGCAAATTTCCCGAAATACTTCTTCCAAGAATGAGGCTTCATTATCCCCATGAGCAAGCAGGTCTAAATCTTTAGTTGCCCTATGCGGCTCATCATTCCATATCCTGAAGAGAGTCGCTCCCTTCAGGATGAACCGATGCTTGTATGAAGATTGACCAAGCCTATATAAAAGGCGATCTGCGGCATAAAGTGTGAGCAGGTAATTGAAGTCCTCTCCTCGCTGTTTTGATAGTTGAAGCAATCGCGCTTTGATAGAGGCTGGTATATTCTGAAGCTGTTTTTTACTCATCCAAGTGATTCGAGATAGGGGCGCATCACGTTCTGCATTCGGCAAATCTTAGCATAATGCCAAATTTGGTCTATGGTGCAGCGCCTTTCTCTCAAACACTCTCGCAGTGCTTCCAAAGCAACATCAAGACCAATTTTGTTGCGAAATTTAAAACAATCTACAACAGTTTTGGCAGGAGAATAAACCGGAACACGCACTCCTTCAATTTCATGCTCTTCAATCCCGGATTCTAGAGCTTTACCCGACATATAAACAATCCGCAGAGGAAGAATATCTTCTTTAGGCGCACGAGCTTTTTGAGGTATCGCTAGCCATACCTCAAAGGGGGCTTGGGTTGTCAGTTCATAAAAGCTAAGGGCAGAAAGCAGACAGATTACACCATGAGGAACCCGTTTGACAGCCTCAACCAGACTATGACTCTCTGTAATTTCTGCAAGCGTGGAAGTATAAATACCACGGGCAGAACGAATGAGAAGTCCTTGTTGCTCAAGACGTTTGAGATAGTCTCGATGAATTCCTTTTGCTTCTGCATCTTTGGCACGGATCGCACCTACATTATGAGCTAGTTCCAATACTTGCTGCATTTTGGTCATACTCTGATCCACCGTTTGGTTTAGCTTCTATCTTTTCACCTATCAGACAAAAAGTTGGTATTTGTATATATCTACCGACACTTTAACACAATAATTTGAATAAATTGGCTACTTTGTGATGAAACGTTGGTATTTATCTAAATTAAATAACGTTTCATCATGAGCTTTTAAGCTCAAATCTTCATGGATAAATCTAATGGCAATTTCTCCACTACTCAGTTACAACACCAAAGCGTTTATTCCACCGTATGTATACGCTGGTTTTATTGATTAGATTTTTTTATTGAATTTAGTAAAAACTTTTGTATTATTAATATTTGTTCCAACCATAGCAAAAAGGCTCGATATAATTCTTAATCGAGCCTTTTTGCTATGATGCTCTTAATTTTAACATAATTTTGAGCATTTGTCAATGCTTTTAAAAGATACTTACTTTTTTTTTTGACGAATCAACCACTACAGCTATTGTAGCTATATCATTTTGAAAAATTCGATGAGTGCATCGATTAAGTTTCTCTGATTTGTTGCTTCTGATCAAGCGGTAATCCCCATGAGGGTGGAAAGCTATCAAGCGAACAGTTGGCCAAAAGAGGGACTGCCTGGGAAAAAGTTAGCTTTTGCATCAGATGACAGGGTGCGTAGCTTGCCGCCGTAGGCATCGCTCCTCTACTTCGTTTAATTTTTCCTCTAAGAATCTTTCAGCAGATGCAAAGGCGATCGCACTCACCTAGCAACTTTCCCTCTAAAAATTCAAGTTCAACATCACTTAAAAAACTCCCCCTTTATTAAAGAAATAAATTTTACTATAAAAACACAAGTTGCGCGTATTTACTGATTGAAGATCAGATTTCGCATGGTTAATATGTAGCAAATAATATAGCATCGGCTACTTAAGCTAGAAGGTAAAGTTTAGAAGTTAAATGACTATCAAAAAACCCTTGGCTATCAAACAGCCAGAGGTAGGGCGGATCATTCATGATTTGCGGCTTTTGGCTGGGCTTACGCAAGAACAGTTTGCACCAACTCTCGGTGTGACATATACCACGATTAACCGTTGGGAAAATGGACGCTCAACGCCGTCGCCGCTAGCGATGGAGAAGATTGAGGGGATGTTGAAGAAGATGGGCGGCGAAGGTCAGGATTTGTTGGCGAAATATTTACGGAATTAGCCGCTTGCTCAGTTTTGGTGT
The DNA here is from genome assembly GCF_015714725.1 of Nostoc sp. WHI. Taxonomy (GTDB): domain Bacteria; phylum Cyanobacteriota; class Cyanobacteriia; order Cyanobacteriales; family Nostocaceae; genus Nostoc. The sequence continues at coordinate 11,617 of NZ_WBKM01000046.1, read as the reverse complement.
GAGCGATCGCAGTCCGTTTGGTTGATGTCTTCGGCAATGATGCCAGTGCAACAGGAGAGTTAAAGTAGTAATAGACACATTAAAACAAATTGCGATAAGTGCGGTAAGCGCCAGCCATGTCGTTAGGCTTATCACCCTTCATTCTTAGAAGAAAAGTGAAAGATGTGATTACCAGTCCAAACAATTATTATTTTTTAAAACCATGAAACTAAACTTTAATCATCGAACAAATATATTTAGCCTTAAAAATACAAGAAAGGTAATTTTACTAGCTTTTTTAGTTGGATGTGGAACTAAGGAAAACCAAACAAAATCACTTTTAGCAACTTCAGCATCTTCTATACTCTCTATAGCATCCACACCAAATACTGTAGTAACTAAATTAGTTTAAGCTAGTCTATATTAAAAATTTTTATTATTACAAAATCTGGAGATCCCAGCATGACAACAAATAGTCAATTAATTTCAGGCGAAACATTTTTTTTTCCAGATAAGTCAGATATTTCTCAAGTCTCTCTTTCAGACGATGAGATTAACGAAAAATACAAGAAGGGAGAGATAAGAATTGTAACTGAACAAGCTCGTTACCCACTTGATAGTATAGAAACTATGCTTGACAGTAAAAAGTATATCCTAAATCCTGAATACCAGCGCAGAAAAAGGTGGGGCAATACTCGAAAATCTCGTTTGATAGAATCATTCATAATGAATGTGCCGATTCCGCCTATCTTTCTGTATGAAGTAGAGTATTCTATTTATGAAGTAATGGACGGACTACAAAGGCTAACAGCTATTTATGATTTTTACAAAGGAAAATTTGACTTAGAGGGATTAGAATATTGGCAGGAACTTAACGGGCGAAATTATACAAATTTACCGGAACAAATTAAAAGAGGAATAGATAGGCGTTATTTATCATCTATCGTATTGTTGCAGGAGACAGCAAAAAGTACAGAAGAAGCTGATTCTCTTAAGCAAATAGTTTTTGAAAGATTGAATAGTGGTGGAGAAAAACTAACTCCACAGGAAACAAGAAATGCTTTAGGCAACGGCAAGTTTAACCAATTGTGTATAGAACTTGCTAAAAATGACTCTTTCCGTAAAATGTGGAAATTACCTTTGGAATCTGAAGGAGAAGAAAGATTACTTGAAAGTGAATCTTATCGCAAAATGGAAGATGTTGAGCTAGTTTTACGATTCTTTGCTTATCGCCATATAGCTAACTCCAAATTTACAGTAGATAAATTTTTAGATAGCTATTTAAAGCAGGCAAATAATTATTCAGATGAAACAATAAAAAATCTTGGAAAACTTTTTAATGAAACGATTAATTTGATTTATTCTATATTTAAAAATTCAGCTTTTATACCACCAAAACAAAAACGTGACAATAAAGCGCCATTAAAAACTATTTACGATCCAATAATGCAGGTGTTTGCGAATAATATTTCGTACAAGGAAAGTTTTCTAAAACATAGCCAATCCATACAGAAGGATTTATATTCAAATAAGGAATTGCTATTAGTCAAGGAAGAAAACAATAGACTCCTTTTTGATGGCAGATACAATAACAAAAAAGATGTAGAAGCACGCATAAAGTATTTTCAGAATTTTCTAGAAGGTTATATTTAATAGACTTTAGTAGAAATTATGAATACAACATCATTGGAGAGCTTCAAAAAAGAAATTAATCAAATACGAGAATATTTTAAGCATATTCAGTATGTGAATGATATGGTAGATTATACTGTGTTGCAGACTGATAAGGAACAAGTTAAATCATCGCTAAATAAGTTAGAAGACCATTATAGAAGTTTTGGAACAGATAAAAAAATATTTGAGTATAAAGCATCTATCATTTCACTTTATGGGTTACTAGAAAAGTATGTAGAAACTTGGATTAAGGAATATCTTGATTCCCTTTCTAGTTTAGTAATAGAGTACAACAAAATAGATGAAAAAATTAGAAGCAATCATTTTGAACTTTCCTTAAAATTAATAAATACTATTATAAGTAGAGAAATTGTGAAATATCAGCATATTACAAAAGAGCAAGTTTTAGGAAAGCTAAATGAATGTATTGTGAATCCTACAAGTTACAAATTCAATACAGAAGCTTTTGTTCTTTTATCAGGTAATTTGAAGCATCAACAAATTGTAAAATTATTTGAGCTTATAAATATTAATTTGAAGGAATTATTAAAGAAGAATAAAAGCTTTATTGAATATATCGAATATGAAAAGCAAACTCCAAATATTGCCAATCTCAAAACAGATAATTTATACAATAAAATCAATGAGTTAGTTGAAAGAAGAAATCACATTGCTCACGGTTCAGAAATATTGGATATTTTAAGCATATCGGAATTAGAGCTTTATATCCAATTTTTGGAAAAATATTGTCAAGCAATTTTTGAAACATTAGCTGAAGAATTTATTAAACAAGAATCAATATATACTTTTACAAAAATAGGAGTCGATAAAATATCTAATATATATAACAATCGAATATTAGCATTTGAAATCGAAAATTGTACGATAAAAATTGGAGATATGCTTATTATTGAAACCGCAGAAAGTAAGTTTTATAAAACGCCTATTTTGACAATACAATTAAATAGTAAACCATATCAAGAACTTCCAATTTCAGAAAAAACAAAGATTGCTGTGAGTGTTGCTCATAAAATCAAACAAAATCAAACATTCTATATATTAAAGCAATAATTTTAGCCCCTAAAAATTGTCTTGTGGCTATTTTGCGTCTGCTGCTTTTCGTCTTTTCAGACTCCTAGACATCACTGAAACTGACTTTTCCCGTTAAGTCTCAAAAAGCTTGCTTATAAAGGATTCTAGATAAAGCAGAGCATATACGGTAGAGTAATTTAAATTTGGTGCTAAAAATGACAAGCAATGTTGGATTGGTGGGAGAAAAATTTTGCAACCTGTGAACTGGGCGATCGCCGATTGAATGAGCGTGCGATGTCAATAACCCTGTTTTGTCACTTTGGGAGAACCAATCGCTGAAAGGCTTTTAGAGCTTTAATTTTCAGCTTTTGGCTACAAACTATAGTTACTATTAGGGGTAAGATCACCGAAGCTGACGTTTGCCGCCACACAACAGATATAACCCCATGATGGCGATCGCATGATCAAACAAAAAAGCGGTTTTACTCACCCGTTTTTAACTTTGGTTTTGGTTTTGGACGCGGCACAGAGGTATTATCCTGACTAGTCGCTCTTGACTTACCTTTCTTCCGTGCAGGTGGTGCTGCTGCTCTTTCCGCCTTCTTAGCTGCTGACTGCACTGTGGCTTTATCCTCCTTAGACGCTTTGAGAAATCTGGGTGCAGAATCTTTAGGTAGCGCAGTCAGTGCAACAAAACCGAAAACATCACGCCCCGGCAGAAATTTCGCTTTTAAGGTGACAAATGCGGCGCGTCCTTGTTGGTCTTTCTCTACTTTGGGATTAAATCTAAAGGGACTGATGGGTGCATCTTTCCATAGCAAGGGTATATGACTAGCCTTCATGAATTTCACCTTTCGGGCAGGCGGGGCCTCCTTAATAAATTCGAGTCTTTCATGAGAGAAATTTCGGAACACGGAGATACAGGGAGTAGAGCAGACAGGAATGAACTGCCATAATCCTGATAATTTAAACTCCAGGTCTTCTAACTCCCCTGAAACAGCATCTAGTTTTCGCCCTCTGTCAAAGCCCACTAACTGAAAAGCGATGCGATGCGGTTGCTCTCTGCGTGGAAAGTGAATTGCCTTTGGATAAACAACCAAACGCTGATTATGGTTCTCAGTATTTTCTATTTCCTTCTTGAGAGCATTGAATACATCCCATTGTCGCTTCGAGTAGAAAAGTGGGTATTCATAGCTACCGATAGTAACAGTGCTTTGACCGGACTCGCTAAAATTGACCGACCCAGTAATTACCCCAACAGCTTGAAATATTGCTGCTGTCGATTCAATTTCTGTTTCTGTTGACGTATCAACATTTACTTGCTCTCCATCCGATGGGGTTTCAACTGTCGGTACTGCTTGGGTTGACTCTGGCGAGGTAAATTCAGCAGATGCCATGATTATTGTTAATAGGGGAGAAATCGCGGTCTAATTCAATCTTAATTGTCTATCGAGTGTCTACATAACTGGCGGCATTGTCGATGCTGCAAAATTCCCGAATCGGGTTTTACATCGGTGACAATAAGAGTTAACTGATTTAACGCCCTAATGCAGAAGTTTTATCCAATCACTCCTGAAGATTTCTAATTGACATAATTGACCTTTAAAGCCTCGATACTCAATTGTTGCACTACAAAAATATGTATCCATTACTTGAACCCTCTTAATAATTCCGACTTGCCACTTGCGAACACTGTCGTTGAAAAACTCAACTTTATCCCCAACTTTCAATTCCGGGCAAGATAATTCGCTTTCTCGTGTATTTATCAATTCACCATCTTGTCGAGGAGAAAACCCAGCTACAGCAGGGGTGTCCAGGCTGTCCACTCCGTTTTCGACAAGATTTACTTCCTGGACAGGCTCAAACCCAGCCACAGTAAGACTGTCCAGGTTGTCCACAAAGTCATTGGAGACTGAAGGGTTATCAGTTAAATTGTAAGAATGATTAACTGCACAATCAGAATTTAACTCATCTTTTTTTTGCAATGCTAATTCTTGGGGGGGGACAATTGGACAGGGTGGACAGCATGGCTGTATAAGGCTTTCAGCCTGTCCAGGGTCAAATTGAGGGGTATTTAGTGGGTGGACAGGGTGGACAGCCTTACTGTGACTGGGTTCTGGCGTTTTGGTGGGGTGAAAAAACTCATAAAATTCTTCTATTCCCCCTTCAAGGCATTTATCTTTAAAGCAATACCAAAATTCCGCTTTGCTTAGTGAGCTATCCGGTGGCCCCTCCGGTACTTTCATCTCAAATACCCCAGCCAGTGGTTCAATGAATGCAAAGTGGGACTGAATTCTTTCACGCTTTCCGTTGACCGTGGGTGTCCAGCTACGTTCCTTGAAGTTGTGGGGCAAGACTGTTTTTAAATGGCTAATAAATTTGGACATCCCCAAAGGAGCATAACCATGTTCCCGGCAGTAAAGTACATACCAACTGTGTAAACGACTTTGTGGGATAAATGAAGATGTCGATGAGGGGCGTAAGCACAAGTCCACAAAGGATTTGGTCGAGTCCCCGTACAAAGATGCCTCTAGCGCCAGATTCTTTGCCCGATCCGAAGAGGGAGGCGATAACAAAATGCGATCGCGTTCTGCTCGTGGCATTGCTAAAGCCCAAGAAATTATGTCCGACTTCACCTCTTGTAGCTTCAGCCACAAGTCGGGGTCAGGGGTGACATCTCGGTTTTTGACTGGAATTGGGTAAGCTCGACGCATCCAGCCGTCGCCAGCATTTTCGATCTGTAGATGACTTACAGAGGCAACCCAAAACCGAATGTACCACTGGATTGAATAAGCCACTGGATTGAATAAAGCGCGTCCGCTCATTGCCCCATTGTCAACTAATTCGTAAAAAGCTCGGACTCCTTCGGCATAACCTCCTACATCAGGGAATCCAAATATCCGCTTTCCACTTAAATATTGATGCCGTCCTTCCGGTGTAGAAATATCCGCAAATTGTGAAGCGCTACTAGAGCCGGACTCACCAAATAAACTACTCCAAAACCGTCCTAGCGTCCCCTTGCCCCCACCGGATAAGCCAATTAAGTGGGGAAACCGACCATAAGGGGCAGTTGGGTCTAAAAACATACTCGTGAACGCCCGAATCACTTCAACCAATTCTGATCCAAAGCTTTCATTTAGAAATTTGAGAAAAACTTCTGGGCATGGTTTGTTGGCCTCGTAATCGTGGGGAATAATATTAGTCAGGTAAAAATCTTTGCGATGAGGCATTTGTTCACCAGTTCGCAAATCAACAACACAATTGTTAAACCCTAATAAATGAGTATTGGTTGGCAGTGGTTCTGCTGGTTCTAAGCGACTGCGGCAATATTTAAAGGCAGATTCCTTGTGTGCGTTAGTTTCGTAAGGCTTGGTTATTCTCCAACCAAATGTTTTTGTGTAAGAGAGCTTGTAAGCGGATTCTCCAGCGTCAGCGAGGAGCTTGTAAGCTTTATTATCATCTTGGTGTTGCCATTGGTTATTCTCTTGTGACCACTTGTAAAAGGATGAATTTACTACCATCCATTCAGTTTGAGGAAAGATTTTTCGGTAAGCCCAGCCATCAAAAGTACCCGCCGTCACGCAGTTAGAATAGGGTAAATTCATGGATTGGCAGACGGATTTGTAGAATGCCTCCGGGTCTGCTGGGTCAATATCTATACTGAAATTAGATAAATCCGTAACTTCTTTTTCAATAGTTTCAGATTCTGCCAACTCAAGCGATCGCGATCGCTCTTGTACTGCTGCGTGGATCTCCTCTTCTAGCTTGCGGATAAACTCTGGTACTTCCATTTGCCCCAAAATTTCTTTAATGTCGCTCGATTTATATGGTAAATCGGGGCAGATGCTATTGGGGCTAATTCCAATAAATCCAATCCCAACCTCGGCTGCACAGTCCTGGCAGGTCTGGAGTTTCTTTAGCCCAGTGTCATCGGGGTCATGCAGAAAAACGATTAATCCTATGCCTGCTTCAATTGCGCGTTGATACGAAGGCGTGATAGTCTTTTTATCCCATCCACTGCCCTGAAACGTAATTCCAGCAAGACCATGCGAGCGACCAACTTCTACGCATCCCTCACCCTCATGCTGGAGTAGTGCCGGGGTTCCATTCACTGATTTAGCAGCAGCGATCGCTTCATCAATGCGATATGCTCCCCAAGGCAAATCGCCTTTTTTCATTTGGGGTGTGCCATCTGCAAGCCTATGCCATTGCCGAAAGGTCTTGCTGTAACCTTTCTCCTTGTTGGCATCTGGCCACTGGTAGCGAACCACCCATTGCGACTCTGAGTAAGGATAAATTGTTTCGGTGGCACTGCCCTCAACATCTTTTGGTGGTCTACTCGTTAATTTTTGAGTTTGGGGTATGTCAGTCGCCGCTTGGGTCAACATCACCAGTGCTAATTCACCATCTGGAATTGGCGCACTTTTGGGCAAGATTCTCTTGGGCTTCGCAGCCAAACGGTTTAGGGATGGAGTGTAATTAGCCCCTGCCCTTTCTGCCACGACTTCAGCCCAAGGTTTAATCGCCTCTCTGATGTCCTTACACTCACAATTATTGAAGCATCTGTACTTCCCGGTTTCTGGGACAATAGATAAGTCATTCCCGCCACAAACTGGACAAATAAACTTATTTTTAGCTTTGGACGGTTCTAGCTGGTCTTGAAAATTTCGGATGTCGAAGGAGGCGAACGCCCCTGGCATAACGGAGCGGCCAACAGTCTCTTGTCCTTTTAAAAGGGCTACCATTGTGAAATCCTTATGAGGTAAAGTGTGTGAGCTTTACCTCCCCTGAAGATTCACCAAAGTTTTAATTAAATTTCTCTATAACCTGTTGTAGGAAGTTGTAAGAAGTACTAGGAACTGATAACATTAGGTTATAAAGAAATTTAATAGAGATAAAAATTACCGGGTGTCTTCTAGGACTGTTAAACAACTTGCTGAAACAAGTTGAGTCTTGGGGAGGCATTCTTTTCTTATGTATATCGGGTGACATGACACTTAGAAAAGATGGACTAAGGGTATAGTCTTATTACATAGTAAATTATCTCAGGCAAAAAAATAATAAATATCTCAACTTTATAAAATAAAACAATTTATTTATTTTCCTCAAGCCAATACATAGCAAAGCTTTTACAAGTTTTTAACTAATATTACAAATCAGATAAATACCCCACTATATTAATACTAGTAGTGTGACTAAAAATAATTCAATTTATTGATGCTGCCTCAACTTGACCTTAATCTAAGATTAAGACGCATTTTATGTTGTCGGTCATGCGGCACCATCTTGCTTTGCAGGTTGTTCTATCCAAAGTGCGAGCGCTTGTTCGAGGGCCTCACTTTGGTTTACATCTCGTTCAGCACATGTCGCCTTGAATTTTCGATACAAGGGAACTGGCACATGACCGCTTAACTGCCTATAATCTTCGCTCCGTCGTCTATCAACCATCGAATCTACTGAGTTCATGTAAATCTATTCTCCTACAGAATATCTAATTATTTTACTATCTGTTTTTCGTGTTCACACGACATTGTGTAATTGCTATATTGGCAGATATAAGGCAAAAGCGCCAGCGAGAGACAAGATACACGTATTCTTGGCGACTTTAGCCTGCAAATTTATTTTGAGGAGGATTTATGCGAGTAACAATCAGGCAATCTCTACACCCATTTATCAGCAATAAAGCGCAGGAATTAGGCATTAATGACCATGCAGAGGTCGTTAACTTCCTTTTACTTCAGATTTTACAAAATTCGATGCTGGCACAGACTCAGGCTACTGGGAGCCAAGATACTCAGTAGTGTTTCACAGAACGTTTCATGAAACTGTTTCAACGGCTGCATCAATGTTTCAGCCTCACTTTACACCGTGAAACGCCACTTACACCCGCCGTCAACATGAAACATGAAACATGAAACGTTAGTTGATGACGACTACTTTTCCTTGTGACAGTGACGATAAAAAGTTGAGAGTAAAACGATATGTCAAGACCTAAAAAACAACCAACATCTATAAGCACGAACGCACCCAACATAAATGAGCCTGAAACTATAACAGAGAAAGCATCAATGCCATTAAAAAAGGTAATTCATTTGATGCTAGATGCTGGGCGTTCCAGTATTAAATATCAGGCTTTCGTTAATAACGAAACTGGCACAACACCAGTCATGAAGACCGAATCTTTGGTGTGTTGTGTGCCATCAGTACCATTTGGAGAATTAGGAGCTTTCAGCCTAAGTCGGGGTAAGGACGAGAGCAACAAAGATATTACTGAGCATTGGGTCGTTGGTAGCTCCGCTAGACTGCAAGGTAAGGAATATATAGCGATGAGTGATTCCGAGAATTACAAAGTACACTACTTCCCCATCCTTGCACTAGGCGCGATCGCCTCCTTGCCAAATCTGCTTGAGTTGTCCACGGGCACGAGCGACAAGCGTAGAACCTTGCACATTCGTTTATCAACGCTCTCGCTAGCTTCCCCATTAGAACTAAAAAAAGCCATTGAACAATGCAAGTGGATCGCGGTAGACGGTGTTAGATATCGTCTGTGCTTCTCAAAACTTGGCTTTCTGGGATTTCCAGAGGGATATGGCGCGTCACTTTGGGCAAGCGAACGCTTTGACGATAAACAATTCCATACTTTTGATATTGGGTATGGTACAGCCACAATCAGCGAATACAGTAATCTCGGCAAATTACCAAAACGGGTAACTTGTAGTCCCAATGGTGGCGGCGGTGTCGCCACACTAATCAAAGAATTCTCCAGAGCATTGAGCAACACCGATTCTTCTAAAATGATTCGCCCCTCCCAACTGCGCGAGATTTTAGAAACTGCAACCGTTGGTGATAAAGGCATAAGTGCGATTGCACCTGATGGCGAAGACATTGGGAGTGAGTTAGAGAACGCGATTCATTCATGGATGAAAGATTCTCCCTTGGCTTATGCCCTAGATGACATATCCGTGAAAGCCAGACGCAGCAAAGTAACTTTGTGTGGCGGTGCGTTTGCGATCGCGCCCGTGCAGATGTTGATTAAAGAAAGATTACTCAAATCTTGTATTCCAGAAAGTAATTTGTTGATTCCCGAAAATCCTGGAACCGTTGCTTTATCAGAAATGAAAAAACTTTACTTAGGAGAAACTACCGATGTTAAACAAGCGGCTTAATTACAATGTCCCTCAAGACTTGACTCCAGCCATCAGAATGCTTGCAGAAATGGATGGTACAACCCCAGCTTACTGGCTGAGAAAAGCTCTAGAGAAAGTAGTAAATGAAAGGTTCTCTGTTAACAACAATCATCAAATCAACTTAGGGGATTTGGAGGCTTGGAGAGGTGAATAATATGATGATGTGCAATGTTAGCGCAGAAGAAATAGTAATCGTTCTGACTGGTGTTGAGCAAACTTTAAGATTGATTCAAGCTACTCCCGAATACAGGAGGCTGCAAACCTCAAAGCATTTTACTACATCAAATGACTTGGTTTTGAATGATGCCATTCAATCAATTTCTGAAGTTCTAGATGGCATTGAAAAAGTACAACTCGCTAACAGTTCTGATGAGTATTAATTGTGCAAACGCTTGCCCGGTCAAGAAAAGCGTTCGCACTTGTGACTTATATCAGGGATGAAATCAGTACACACATTCAAGGATACCAAAATGGCGCACCCCGTAGGATATTACTCCCTCTCTCACGACAATGCACTGATTAAAGATATGTGTGAGACATGGGGGGAAGGACTAGAGAAGATGAGCGAATCAGACACGCTCTGGTTAATTGCAAAAATTGCTCATCAAGCATGGTTAGAGTGTGAATCTTCTACCGCTCCTAGCAACGAAGCGGAGTCAGCATTGAAACGACTGCATGAGTTAAAGCAATGGGAAAAATTTGCACTGATTACCGCGATGGCACAGTAGTTTCATGTACAAGAAACAACTCTACTTAGCTTTGGCTGGTGTTGGCATCTGCATGTTGCCTTTCTTCATTCCCTTAGTACCCAAGTTGGGGGCTTATGCAGAGGCAGAACGCTTAAAAGCCACCGAAGGATTAGAGCGTCAGCGCATAGAAGAACGGGCTAAAACCAGCGATGCCTTATACGAGGCGGGAGTCATGCCCACAACTCGTTCTCTAAGAATCACAAATTATTTTGACAGCAGTAAACGCAATCCTAGACCAGACCCAACTCTTTATCAAGATGACGAGATTGTTGATGTGTTTGATGCTTCTGGGCGCTGCATAGGTCGGATTGAAGAAGGGATTTGGAAATGGAAATACAAAGCCAAAGGAATTTGTAAAAGCGTTCAAAATATCAAACCAGTAAGGAGAAAGTAATGGCGTTAGGTTCATCAAGTGCAGAAAGTAATAGTACTGGCAACAGCGATGGTAAACCTAAAGGTAAAAAGCGATCGCTTGGTGAAATCATAGATTTTTGCGCCAAAGCTGTTGTGATGATTGTTGGCTTACCCATTAGGGCGGCGGCTGCGATCGTTAATCAGTTTGTTGCTAACGGTGGTGCGGGTCGTGCCTGATACCGTTGGCGAATTCCCCAAACAGCTAAACTGAACCGATTAGTTCAGCAATGAAACGATTGAGAACCTTCTGAGCAGTTTTATACCCAGTAGCTTGCTTACCTAACTTCAGTTGGGACAAAATGCGATCGCGTAAAATTTCAAGTTCTCTTATCGGTGGCAAACCGACAGGTTGTTTAGCGCTTGTGGTATTAGATATCTGATGTGACTCACTCTGCCGTGTAATACTTGGTTGAATGGGAGCTAAAAAATCTGAGTCTTCCCGTGTAATACAAGGGTTATCGTTATGCCTAACAATGTGTTCTAAATAATCAGCACGGGTTAAGCCTAAGCATTCCGAAGCAATACCAAGAGCCTTCCAAGTCTTATCTGTTAATCGCAAAGAACGTACTTCACGATAGTCAT
>NZ_WBKM01000370.1 GCF_015714725.1 Nostoc sp. WHI | reverse complement strand
CAAGTTGTCAATTTAAGAATCAAAGGAAACAGTAAATTTTGGTTGAAAGACAATGCAGAAATTATATTACATCTGCGCTGTCAATGGATAGCTGGAAGTTGGGATAATTTTTGTATTTCTATCTTTAATTCCTTTATTAAACCTCAAACTGCTTGATTAATTTTATACTTGCGTTCTCATCTTTAGCTATTGGTTGCTGTAATTGATACTAAATATCAAAGGCTTGTTACAGATATTTTGGGAAATAATCGTCAAATGACTTACTAGCAATCTTTTTGAGATATCTCATCAAGATGAATTCTCCTGCGAATCAATATTTTATTTGTAAATAAAATCACTCCGTACTTGAATATAATTTTTAGCGATCGCACTTTTTTTGTCCGACCTCACAAAATCGCATTGCTCCCGTTCAATATCGCGGGTAGCGTGAGGATTAACAGTTGCAGTAGCAGTCGGAGATTGCGGGATATGCAACTTTTGGGCAAGGAATCTCAGTTTACTTAGGTCAAGTTCAGTAATAGCAAGAGTTTTGACTTGGTGAGTCATTCCTGAATCAGTTCTATTCATTTCAAAACTGGCAGCAACCCTTGTAATCCCATCATGTTCAGTTTTGAGGAGTTTTAGAACAGATTTACTATCTTGTTGACTTTTCTCGTAGAGGATGCGGTAATTTCCCAACTCCAAATCATCACGACCAGCCTTTTTTAGAGTTTGAGTCAGGATTTGCAAGACTTCTGACGTTTTGAAGCTTTCTAAAATTTTGTGCGTACCATCAAGGGAGAGTGAACCAAGGATCGAAGCAATTTTTCTGGGGTCTTCATCGACTGAGGGTAGTTGCTTACCACTTTTAAGGTAATCAGCAACTAATAAAAACTCCTGCCTTTCAATGGGTAGCATATCCTTGGGTTGTTCAGAGAGAGTAATAGTTCCCCATTTATCGGCGTGAAACTGCATTAGCGCTTTGGTTTGGTCATTGCGGCGATGAACGCTATATTTTTCGCCAACTTTTTTAATGATGAAAGCATCAGCCCGATAGACTAAACTGCACTTTTCTGCTATATCCATGCCCTTTTGCCAAATCTTTAAGTCTTTAAAATCACTAATATCTGACATTTTAAACTCCTTATTTTACTCTTATGTTCCCTGTTCCCTGTTTCCTGTTCCCTGTTCCCTGTTCCCTGTTCCCTGTTCCCTCTATTTGAATTTTGAAGCTAAACTAACACCCCTTGTAAATACTGCTTTGCTAGCATCAATAGCAATTGAGCTATAGGTTTCAGAGGCTTTATTGATTTGTTGGAGTACAGCTAAACCACCACCAGCCGCCAATCCAGTGGCTAAGAAAGGAGCAAAAATGCCAATCGTAAACAGAAAAAATAGAGGCTGATCTGATCTAGAAGTAGCAATTAATTGCCCAGCAAATCCCACAATAATATTGAAACAAAGCTTCGCCATACCTACAGCAAAATAACCAGTTAGCCAAGTAAAAATTGCTTTACCGCCATAAGGCAACAAAGAACCGCCCACAGCTAAAGGTCCGATAAGTGCCGTTAGCAGCATCGTTAGTTCAATCGCCCATTGGTAAGCTCCATTCAAACCAATCAAAACAATCGAAACAATTTCAATAACTGAAGAACCAATATAGGCACTGAAAGGAGAAAATATTACTTGTAGAGGATTAGCCCCACTATTGATAGCATCAACTGGTGCTTGAATAATTCTGTCAATCTTTTGAACTATCCACGAGAAAGGTCCACTAGAACCAGTAAAATAACTAGGATACTCTTGGCTTAACCTATTTTTAGCATCCTCCAAACATTTAATAGATTCTTCTGGAGTCAGAGATGAGGTCTTGCAATTTTCTATTTCTTTACCAATAGCCCCACGCACAGCTTCTACACCCAAGGCTTTTTGGTAAGCAGCCCTTAAATCAACACCTTTTGCTGTTCTTAAGAGGACAATTTGATTTACGTTATTGATGTAATTTCTAATACCAAGAGTGCTTTCCCCTAGTACCTTGCCATTGTTCGTTAGAAGTACTACAACTATCAACACCCAAATAAATTCTGTATAAGCACGTTGTTCATCACCATTGAGCATTTTCTTTGTCCACTCAATCATGAAAAAAACAAGTGTTGCAACGGCGAATAATACACCTACATCACATATGGCACTATACGCATCACCTTCGATAGTCTCATCCCAAAGTTCATTGAAACCTTGAGCAATAGAATCTGCCATTCTAATTGCTTGTTCCAACAAATCTGCACCAGCAAATTGAGATTGGGCGAATAAGTAATTTCTCAAAAGCATAAAATTAAAAAGAGTATAGAATGCAGTAAATTGAGCTATTCTTCATAAGTAGGATCTAAACGAGACATCCCAACAAGTTCGTGAGTCAAGGAAACTGCACCGATTTCCCTCAAATCTTCTTTTTTACGTTCATTTGCCATATTCTCTGCTACTTGAGTCAGCATGAGATTGGAGTAGGAACTGTCCTGCCTTGCTTGTAAAGAATCTGTGCGTTGCTGTGCCAACATTGAAACTACTAGACCATTCTGAGCCGCGATCGCCTTCAGGACATTTTGAGAAGCATCCATTTCTTGTGCAGCGTCCGCAAGACCTTTTGCCTCTTGAGCTATTTGCGTAGTTTTCTCTATTTTTTGAGCAGTATCTTCTTGCCCAATTTGGCCAACAACACTGATGATTGAAGCTCTTGTGAGTTCTCGCTCTAAATCTTGTGCCTTTTGCTGGGCGACTGGCAATGAGTAAGTATCAGCAATTCGAGTTTTTAGGTCATTACTACTGGCAATCGGGTCAGTAGCTCCCATCTCACCAATAGCATTATCAATCGCAGCTTGAGCATCATCTTTGATGCCAGCCCAACTTTGCTCAATTTCCGATTTAGCCCAACCTTGAATTTTTTCAACTTCACCTTTAATATCAGAAATGATTGAACTAAAAAAGTCGGTAATGACTAATCCATAGCTGGGTGTAGTTACCAATAAACTACCCAGAGTAGCAGAAAGTATGATAGTGATTGTTCGAGTCTTTAATCTAGACATAATTAAGCCACCTTTACTTTTTGTAATTTCGACATTAATTGTTTAGCTTCATCAGAGAATTCTTCTCCTCGAATCATCCTGATATAATCCTCGGTAAATTTGACCATTCCTAATAGGGGATTATCAAGATATTCTTTGAGGAAAAGAGTACGCATTTCTTGTTCATGTGGATTATTAGCAACGGCGGCTAATAAACAATGTGCTGGATAATAACGGCAAAAAGTAAGTTTGCCATTGTCATCAAGTAACCACTGAGAGTAAATACCCTCCTTTTTGGGATAGAAAGCTTCTGTACTATTGACCCGAATAATTTCTAATGGGTATTTAAATCTCACCAAAAAGGGGTCAACGGCTGAAGATTGAATTCTGCCAACCAAGCGTGTAGTGATGTTGGCGAAGATTTTAGCGGCAGCTTTTGACTGATAAATACTTTCTGGTTCTTGGGCAGATAAAATTACACGTATACCAGCTTTAGCACCATTAGCACAGAGCCTCCCAATTAGTTCAGCGATTGATTCAAACTGAAATAAGATTGGTGCTTCATCTAAGAAAAATATACTTACTTTGGATGCTAACGCCCGTCTGAGTGCGGCAGCATAAGCGCTCAGAGCTAAGATCGCCGCATCCGCCTCACTTGATAAATTTCTCAATGCAAAAACAAGTAATTTGGCATCAGTTCTGAAGCTAGAAGGTCGAGAAATTGACTGCCCAACTCTTGTAGTTAACCAGTAATTAAGTCTTAGCCTAATTTGTTCTAAAGCTTCTAGAATATCCCGACTATTACTAGCAATAGAATCTAGTTTAATAAATGCTGGTGAACAGTATTTGTAAAAGTCTTGTAGTGTTGGTGTCTCTGACCATGCCTTAGTTCCTACTCCAGATGATAATGCCAATTTGTA